>JBKJPD010000173.1:0-2848 GCA_046595345.1 Pseudonocardia sp. | reverse complement strand
CAGGCCCGGCCGGCGCCGGGCCCCGTGACCCCTTCGCCCGTCTCCCGGCGATCGCCGAGGACGACGACGCCCCGTTCTGAGACACCGTTGCGCCGGCACAGGCAGACCGGACAGGGCGCCACCCGTTCCCGCAGTATCGGGGAGGGTCGCCGGACAACGTCGGGGTCCCACGGTGACAACGCGGACCCCGGCCCGCGCAACGGCGGTGCGGCGTCGTCGCCCTGAACCCCGGGCGGGCCCCGGGCGGCCGTGGGCGGCGCCTACGATGGCCGCCTCATGCGCTTCCTGCACACCGCCGACTGGCACGTCGGCAAGACGCTCAAGGGTCACAGCCGCCTCGACGAGCAGGAGCAGGTGCTGCGCGAGATCGTCGCCATCGCGCGATCCCACGAGGTCGATGCAGTGCTTGTCGCGGGCGATCTCTACGACACCGCGGCGCCATCGGCGCAGGCCCAGCAACTCGTGATCCGCACGCTGCTGGGGCTCGCGAACACCGGCGCGCAGGTGATCGCGATCGCCGGCAATCATGACCACGCCCCGACGCTCGACGCCTATCGCCCGCTCGCGGGTGCCGCCGGGATCACGCTGGTCGGGACGGTGCGCGCGGCCGGGAAGGGTGGGGTCGTGCGGTTCACGGCCCGCTCGACCGGCGAGCCGGTGAACCTCGCGGTGCTGCCGTTCCTGTCCCAGCGCTACGCGGTGCGCGCCGCGGAGCTCGTCACACGGACGCCCGGCGAGAACACCAACGCCTACGACCAGCACCTCCGCGACATTCTCGCGGCCCTCACCGCGGGGTTCGCCGACGACGCGGTGAACATCGTGATGGCGCACCTCACCGTGCTCAACGGGACGTTCGGCGGCGGTGAGCGGGCCGCACAGTCGATCTTCGAGTACGCCGTGCCCGCCGCGATCTTCCCCATCGAGGCGCACTACGTGGCGCTGGGCCATCTGCACCGCCGCCAGCGGATGGACGCCCCGTGCCCGGTGCACTACAGCGGCGCGCCGCTCGCCGTCGACTTCGGCGAACAGGAGAACACACCCGTCGTCTGCCTGGTCGATGCCTCGCCGGGAACGCCGGCATCGGTCGTCGACATCCCCATCACGAGCGGGCGCCGGCTGCGGACGCTGCGCGGGACCGTCGCGGAACTGTCGGTACTCGCTGCCACAGTCGGCCCCGACGCCCTGGGGGACGCCTACCTGAGGGTGTGGGTACGGGAGCCCGCCCGGGCCGGTTTGCGGGAGGAGGTGACGGCGTTGCTGCCGAACGCGTTGGAGGTGCGGATCGATCCGGAGTTCGCGGCGCCCGTCACCGCGTCGCGGCCCGCGACCGGTGGGGTGGACCGCAGCCCGGCGGAGCTGTTCGCCGAGTACCTCGCATCGCGCACCATCGACGACCCCCGGGTCGAGGAGCTGTTCCGCCGACTGCACGACCGGATCACCTGATGCGCCCGGTGCTGCTGGAGATGCACGGGTTCGCATCGTTCCGCGAGCCCACCACCGTCGACTTCCGCGGTGCGGAGTACTTCGCGCTGGTCGGGCCCACCGGGTCGGGCAAGTCCACCGTGATCGACGCGTTGACGTTCGCGCTGTACGGCTCGGTCCCGCGCTGGGACGACCGGCGCACCGTCGGTCTCGCACTGGCACCGACCGTGGGCCGGGGCACGGTGCGGTTCGTGTTCGACGTCGCAGGGCAGCGCTACGTCGTCGCCCGCGAGCTGCGACGTGCGGCGTCCGGCTCGGTGTCGGTGCGCAGCGCGCGGCTGGAGCGGCTGCGCGAACCGTCGGGGGTCGGGGGTGCGGACGAGGAGACCGATCCGCTCGCCGACGGCGCGGGCGCGGTCAGCACGGCCGTCGAGGAGCTGCTCGGCCTGCCCTTCGGCGATTTCTGCACGTGCGTGGTGCTTCCGCAGGGCGATTTCGCGGAGTTCCTGCACACCGAGCCGCGAAAGCGCCAGGACAAGCTGGTGCGCATCCTCGGGCTCGGGACCTACGACGTGATCGCCCGCGAGGCCAACTCCGAAGCCGCCGCGCAACGCCAGCGCGCAGACATCCTCACCGATCAGCTCACCGGCTTCGCGGACGCCACGGAGGACACCGAGCGGGTGGCCGCCGCGCGCGTCACGGCGCTGGAGGCGCTGGCCGAGCGGGTGGGCGCCGCGGTGCCCGAGCTCACCGCGGCTGCGGCGGCGCTCGATACCGCGGAGATGCTGGTCGCCCGGCTGCAGGGCGAACGCGAGCGGCTCAGCGGGCTCGGCGCGCCGAGCGGGCTCACCGATCTCGACGTCCGGTATCGCGCCGGCACGGCGGCGCTCGCAGCGGCGGGGGAGCGGGCCGCCACGGCGGAGGCCGCCGACACGGCCGCGCGCGAACGCCTCGCCGCCGCACCCGCCCGCGGGCCGCTGGAACAGGCGCGCCGCGATCACGCCGCTCTCGCGGCCCTCGCCGCCGAGCTGCCCGGTGCCCGTGAGCGGCACGACAGGGCCATGGCCGCCGACGCCACGGCCGCCCTCGCCGCCGCCGATGCGCATGCGGCCGTCGAGGGCGCCCGGGTAGTGCGTGACTCCGCGGTCGTGGTGCTCACCGCCGCGCAGGAGGCCGGACGGCGGCTCTCGGCCGAGCGTGACGTGCTGTGCGCACCGGTGGTCCCCGCCGGCCTGGATGTGCTCGACCGGCGCCGCTCCTGGGCCGTCGCGATGTCCGAACGGGCCGACGCGGCCCTCGTCGATGCCGAGGCCGCCGACCACGGGTGCCGCGAGGCCCTCGCCACAGCCCCGTCGCGGGGGCCGCTGGAGCAGGCGCTCCGTGACCACCGTGAGCTCACCGGGGTACGGGAGGAGCATCGCGGCGC
>JBKJPD010000113.1:0-2619 GCA_046595345.1 Pseudonocardia sp. | reverse complement strand
GTGCGAGCGGCGCGGAGTCCGTTCGATCGTTCGGTCATGGCCTCCAGATTGTCGGTGCCCGGCCCTACTGTCAATGGTGTTGACGCAACAGGGCGTCAGCACTTGGCGATGGGGTGGCTGTGGACCTGACAATCTGGAGGCCATGACCGAACGATCGAACGGACTCCGCGCCGCTCGCACCGCTCGTGGCTGGTCGCAGACACAGGCCGCCCGCGAGATCGTCGCGCTGGCCCGGGCCCGGGGTGCACCGGTGGCGGCGGCGGCGAGCCTGAAGTCGCTGCTGTCCCGATGGGAGAACGGCCACGCCGTCCCGGAGCCTCAGTACCGGGCACTGCTGGGCGAGCTGTTCGACCGGACCCCCGCCGAGCTGGGTATCGGCGGCGCCGATGCCGGGTCCGACAGCGCCGCTACCGGCGCCGCCCGGTTGCGCGCGGCCGTCGCCGCCGCCGCAGCGGTGGATCACGGCGTGTTGGGCCTGTGGCGCGAGCAGCTCGCCGTGGCCCACCGACTCGATGACGAGCTCGGCGGAGCCGGAGCGGCATGCCTGGTCCGTGCCCAGGTCGAGCAGCTCGACCACACGCTCGCCCACACACTGCCGTCGGCGGCCCGCGGCCCGGTCGCGGGTGTGCTGGCCGCGGCGGCCGCGCTGGCCGGGGTACAGGCACTCGACCGCGCCGACCACGAGGCCGCATGGCGGTACTACGACCGGTCCCGCACGGCCGCACAGGAGGCCGGGCTGCAGGTCGCCGCCGCGGCGGCGCTGGCCGGGCAATCCATGGTGCTGGTGGAGATCGGCGATCCGGAGTCCGCTCTCGCACTGCTGGGCGAGCGGTGCCCGCCGGGGCCGCCCGGCGTGCGGGTCCGCTGGGCGGCCGCCCGAGGCCTGGCCAGCGCCGCCGCGGGGGCGGCCACCGCGGCCCGTTCCGCGTTCGCCGCCGCTGAGCAGGCCTTCCAGGCGCCGGAGAAGTCCTTCTCCGGCGTGCGCGTCGACATGCTCGCGGCTACCGAGCCCGCCGTCGAGCTGGCCGATCTGTACCGGTGGCACGGGCACGCACTGGTCACCCTGGGCGACCATGACGCGATCGCACCGCTGGAGCGGGCGCTCGCCACAGGTCCGCGTTCGGTACGCCACCGGGCGGGCCTGCACGCCGATCTGGCCGGTGCCCTCCGATCGGGGCAGCCTGCCGAGGCGGCCGAGCACGCACGCGTGGCGCGGGCATTGGCCATCCGCATCGGTTCCGAGCGCATCACCGCCCGACTCGCCCGCCCGGCCGATGTCCCATGACCACCTCCGGCCGGGCCGATCCGCCCGAACGGGCGGTCCCAGCAGCTGGGTCAGGTCGGGGCTCGGTCAGGTCGGCGCTCGGTCAGGTCGGGGCCACCGTGCCGGTCAGCTCGTCGGCCGCGGCGTAGGGGTCCAGCTCACCCGCCACCACCCGCGCGGCCAATCCCGGCAGCCCGGCTGCCCCGCGGACGTTACCGATGCGGGAGCGCACGGTTTCCAGGATGATGGCTTCGATCTCGGCCTCAGCGCGGGCGAGCCTGCGCAGGACCCGCTCCCCGTCCGCCTCGATCCACGCCCGGTGCGCGTCCAGCGCCGCCACCAGGTCCTCGATGCCCTCGCCGCGGGCCGCCACCATGCGCACCACCGGCCGGGCCCAGGCGGTACTGCCGGACCGGTCCCCGAGAGTGAGCATGTGCCGCAGATCACGGACCGTCTGCGCCGCACCGTCACGGTCGGCCTTGTTCACCACGAGCACGTCGGCCACCTCGAGAATGCCGGCCTTCGCCGCCTGCACACCGTCGCCCATGCCCGGCGCAAGCACCACCACGGTGCTGTCGGCCAGCGCCACCACGTCGATCTCGGACTGCCCCACGCCGACGGTCTCGATCACCACTACGTCGCACCCGGCCGCGTCGAGCACCCGCAACGCCTGCGGCGTCGACCACGCGAGCCCGCCAAGGTGCCCCCGGGTGGCCATCGACCGGATGAACACGCCCTCGTCGACGGCGTGTTCGGTCATCCGCACGCGGTCACCGAGCAGCGCGCCACCGGAGAACGGCGACGACGGGTCGACCGCCAGCACGCCGACCCGTCGCCCCTGTGCCCGCCATACTCCGACCAGCGCGGACGTGGCGGTGGACTTGCCCACCCCAGGGGGGCCGGTCAACCCCACCACGTGCGCACGGCCG
The DNA here is from genome assembly GCA_046595345.1 of Pseudonocardia sp. GTDB lineage: Bacteria > Actinomycetota > Actinomycetes > Mycobacteriales > Pseudonocardiaceae > Pseudonocardia. The sequence continues at coordinate 426 of JBKJPD010000113.1, read as the reverse complement.
GTGTGCGGGGCGAGTGCCGCCGCCACCTCGCGCAACTGGTCTCGCCGGGCGTCGGACTCGATCAGCGACAGCAGCCGGGACACGGCCAGCGGCTCACCCCGCCGGGCCCGGTCGACCAGGTCCGGGAGGTCGAGCCGCCGTGCCATCCGCCGGGGCCTGCTACGCGATCTCCTCGGAAATCAGCTCGCCGCCGGCACCCGGAGGATCAGCGCATCACCCTGGCCACCGCCGCCGCACAGTGCCGCCGCCCCGATGCCACCGCCACGACGCTTGAGCTCGAGCGCGAGGTGCAGCGCGACGCGCGCGCCGGACATCCCGATCGGGTGACCCAGCGCGATCGCCCCACCGTTGACGTTGACCTTGTCCTGGTCGATACCGAGCTTGCGGGTGGACACGATGCCGACCGCGGCGAACGCCTCGTTGATC
>JBKJPD010000112.1:0-4441 GCA_046595345.1 Pseudonocardia sp. | reverse complement strand
CGGCCAGTCCTACATCGCCACCATGGAGCCGAAGATCGCCGCAGCGCGACGACTGCTCGACGAGCGGGCCCCGCACGTCGAGCTCGAGGTCGACGGGGGCATCGGGCCCGCCACCATCGCCGCCGCCGCTACAGCGGGCGCCCGGACGTTCTGTGCCGGCAGTGCCCTGTTCGCCGACCGCACCGACATGGCCGGCGCTGTGGCCCGGCTTCGCGCCACCGCCGAGGAGAGCCTCCGATGACTGCCGCCCCCACGCTGAACGCCGACCTGGCCCCCGCTCCCGATGATGTGGACGGCCGCGCGATCGCCACGATCCGGATCCTCGCCGCCGAGGCCGTCCAGGCCGCGAACAGCGGCCATCCCGGACTCCCCCTCGGCGCCGCCGTGCCCGCATGGGCGATCTTCTCCCGGTTCCTGCGCCACGACCCGAGCAACCCCCAGTGGCCCGACCGGGACAGGTTCGTACTGTCGGCGGGACACGGTTCGGCCCTGCTCTACACGTTGCTGCACCTGACCGGCTACGAGCTGCCCATCGAGGAGCTGCGCCGGTTCCGCCAGTGGGGCTCGCGCACACCAGGACACCCCGAGTACGGCCACACCCCCGGCGTCGAGACCACGACCGGCCCACTGGGCCAGGGTCTGGCCAACGCGGTCGGGATGGCGCTGGCGGAGCGCATGCTCGCCGCCCGGTGCAACGCCGACGGCCCCGTCGTCGACCACCGCACCTGGGTGCTCGCGGGCGACGGCGACCTCATGGAGGGCGTCAGCCACGAGGCCGCCTCGCTCGCCGGTCACCTCGGCCTCGGCCGGCTCGTCGTCGTGTTCGACGACAACGACATCACCATCGACGGTCCGGCCGGACAGTCCTGCAGCGACGACGTGCTCACCCGGTTCGCCGGTTACGGGTGGCACACGGTCCGGGTGCAGGACGGCAACGACCTCGATGCCGTCACCGCGGCCCTGCAGGAGGCGGCGGACGAGACCGCAAGGCCGAGCCTGGTCGCCGTCCGGACCGTCATCGGGTTCGGCTCCGCCGTCGCCGGGACGGCCAAGGCGCACGGCTCGCCGCTGGGCGTGGGCGGCATCGCCGACCTGAAGGCCCGCCACGGCTGGCCCGACGGGGGGTTCCACGTGCCCAGCGACGTCGCGGCGCACTGCGCGGATCTGGCAGCGCGCGGGCGGCAGGCCCGGATCGGCTGGGAGCGGGCGCACGGTCCCGCGTGGCACCGGTGGATCCTGGAGGGCGGGGGCGAACGGATCGAGACGCCTGAGTTCACCACCGGGGAGCAGATCGCCACCCGGATCGCATCCGGCGCGGCCCTGCAGGCCGCGGCCCGCTCCGTCCCGAGCCTGGTCGGCGGCTCCGCCGACCTCGCAGGCTCCACGGGCACGGCGCTGCCCGACTGCGGAGTCGTGACCGCAGCGGACTTCTCCGGCCGGACGATCAACTTCGGCATCCGTGAGCACGCGATGGCGGCCGCGCTCAACGGGATCGCGCTGCACGGGGGCCTGCGCCCGTTCGGCAGCACCTTCCTCGTCTTCTCCGACTACCTCAAGCCCGCGCTGCGGCTCTCGGCCCTGATGGGGCTACCGGTGATCTACGTGTTCACCCACGACTCCGTCGTGGTCGGCGAGGACGGGCCCACCCATCAGCCGATCGAACACGTCGAGGCTTTGCGGCTGGTCCCGGGGCTGGCTGTGCTGCGGCCCGCGGACGCGCACGAGACCGCGGCCTGCTGGGGCGTCGCGATTGCGCGCCTGGGCGGTCCCACCGCGCTGGTGCTCACCCGACAGAACCTGCCCGTCCTCGCGCCGGTGTCGTCGACCGTCATCGCTTCCGACGGTGCCCGCACCGTGCGTGAGCCGGACCGTCCGGCGCAGGTCGTGCTGGTCGCCTCCGGGTCCGAGGTGAGCCTGGCGATCGCCGCGGCCGAGCGGCTCGGCACGGACGGCGGGCCTGCCGCGCGCGTGGTCTCGGTTCCATGGCGGGAACGCGCGGTGAGCAGCGGGCGCCTGGCCGAACTCGTGCCCGACAACCTCCCCGCGGTGTGGATCGAGGCCGGGTCCCCCATCGGATGGCAGGCTGTCAGCCGTCGGGGTGACGAGGTCATCGGGCTGGAACGGTTCGGCGCGAGCGCCCCCGGAGCGGAGGTCTACGCCCGACTCGGGTTCACCCCAGAACGGGTGGCACAGGCGGCGACGGACGCGGTCCGGTCACGGAGGACGTTCGGAAGTGCCTGACCGGTAGGTGCCGACGATGCTCAACCGCCGCTCGGCTTCCTGCCCGACGCCGACCGGCGGATCTCCGCTCACTGTGAGCGGTGACGCCGTCGCCAGATAGTACGTACTTTTTGTACGTACTATCTGGTGGTGAGTCCCACAATCGACGCCCCGTCCCGGGCAGGGCGTGTCCTACCGTTCCTGCGGTGGGGGCGCGGGTACGACCGGCCTACCTTCACCGCGGACGTGCGAGCGGGTGCCACCGTCGGCGTGCTGCTCCTCCCACAGGCGATGGCGTACACGGCACTGGCCGGCATGCCCCCGATCACCGGGCTCTACGCGGCGATCGTGGCGCTGGTCGTGTACGCACTGCTCGGCACGAGCAACTACTCGTCCGTGGCGCCGACGGCCATCGACTCGCTGCTCGTCGCCGCCGCGGTCGCGCCGCTGGCCGGGGGCGATCCGACCCGGTACGTCGCGCTGGCGGGGCTGCTGGCGCTGCTCACCGGAGCACTCCAGATCGGTGCGGGGGTTCTGCGCCTCGGTGCGCTGGTCAGCTTCATCTCGGTACCGGTGATCAGCGGGTTCACCACCGCCGCGGCGCTCACGATCGCGGCCAGCCAGCTCAAGGACCTCCTCGGCGTGACCGGCCCCGGTGGCTCGACCACCTTCCTGGACACCCTGATCGGGCTGGCCCCTCGGCTGGGTGGCGTCCAATTGCTCACCGTCGCCGTGGGGATCGGTGCGGTGCTGGCGCTGTTGTTGTTGCGCCGCTACGTCCCGAAGGTGCCCGGACCGCTACTCGTCGTCTCCGCCGCCGCCGCGATCGTCTCGCTACCGGGGATCGCGGGTCAGGTCGCGGTCCTCGGCGAGGTACCCGGCGGGCTTCCCGCGTTCGCGTTGCCGTCGTTGGCCTCCTCCGATATCGGTGCGCTGCTCCCGGCAGCCGCGGCCATCGCGCTCGTGTCCTATCTGGAGTCGATCAGCACCGCTACCGCGTTCGCCCGCCGGACCCGGACCCGGGTCGACCCCAACGGCGAGCTGATCGGCGTCGGCGCAGCCAACCTCGCCGTCGGCCTGTTCCGCGGTTTCCCGGTAGCGGCCGGTTTCTCGCGCGGCGCCGTCAACTTCGGTGCCGGCGCCCGGACGCCGATGTCCGGCGTGCTGGCGGCGGTCCTCATCACCGTGGCACTGCTGACCATCACCCCGCTGCTGGCACTGATGCCGAAGGTCGCACTCGCCGCGATCATCATCGTCGCGGTGGCCTCGCTGGTCGACGTGCGCGGGACGAGGGCCGTCGCAGTGGTCCGCCGCAGCGACCTGGTGGCCCTGGTCGCGACGTTCGTGGCCACTCTGGTGCTCGGGCCGGCCGCGGGACTGGGGGTCGGCGTCGCGGTGAGCATCGGGCTGTTCCTGCGCCAATCGGTGCGACCCCACCTCCCTGAGCTCGGACGGGTGCGCGGTACGGCCCGCTACCGCGCGATCGACCGCCACGACGACGCGGGGACCGACCCGGAGGTCGCCCTGTTCCGGCTCGATGCCCCCCTGTACTTCGCGAACAGCCTGTCGGTCACCGACGTCATCAGCGAGGCCGTCGCCAGGCGGCCCGAGCTGCGGGCGGTCATCCTCGACGCCAGCTCCACTCCGTGGATCGACTACACGGGCACCGATTCGCTCACCGAACTCGACCGGGCACTGACCGACGCCGGGGTCACCCTCCATCTGGCGGCTGTCCGCGGCCCGGTCGCCGACGTCATCGCGCGCTCGGGCGACAGCCGGCACCTGCTGTCCGGTGGCCGAACCCACCCCGACGTCGCCGCCGCCGTGAGTGCCCTCGATCTCGATCCCGGATCCCCCCTCCACCCCGCCGCGGCGGCGGGTGAGAAGCGCGCGTGACACTGCTCCCCGTGGCAGGTTTCGGACGAAGGGCGTAGGCTTCCCCTATACCCCCCGGGGTAACAGCTCGCGACGAGGAGGACCACGGATGGACGTGGACAGCAGTCAGCTCGGCGATGTGATCAAGCGCCTCAACCGCGTGCAGGGCCAGCTCGGCGGCATCGTCCGCATGATCGAGCAGGGCCGGGACTGCGCCGACGTGGTCACCCAGCTCGCCGCCGCGTCCAAGGCCCTCGACCGCGCCGGCTTCAAGATCATCGCGACTGGAATGCGTCAGTGCTTGCTACAGGAAGACCAGGAGAACCGCCGGCTCGACGAGAAGGCG
>JBKJPD010000056.1:0-2789 GCA_046595345.1 Pseudonocardia sp. | reverse complement strand
GCGGGCGCGGCGGCTGACGCGACGCCGGCGCCGAGAAGTCCTACGCCGGCAGCACCGGCAGTGGTGAGGCCCGCTACGCGTAGGAAACGCCTGCGGTCGACATCGTTCTCCGCGCTGCGGTTGATCGCTTCACGGACGAATGCCTTGCTGAAACCTTCGAACACGTGGGCTCACTTTCTTTCGGTCGGGCGCTCCTCGGGGTGGCATGCACCACCTGATCGAGTGTTCGTACGCCAGGCGCGAGTGGTTCACGCGAAAGTGTGAGCTGAGGGCCTATGGCGAGTAGCGGTCCCGGCCTGCCCGGCCGGCCGGGCCAGGCCGGGAGTGCGCTATGCGGCCAGCATCTCCGCGATCACGGCGTCGACGGCAGCGATGTCGCTCTCCCGCAGGCCGAACATGCCGAAATGGCCCATCGGCGTCTCGATCGGCCGGTACCGCCCTCCGGGGATCCGGTCCGCGTCGGCCTTGCAGTCCTCCGGTGGGAAGAACAGGTCCTCGGAGAACGGCACGACGAAGAACCGGGCCGTGATCGTCCCGAGCGCCGCGGTGACGTCGCCACCGGTGTGCGCGCCGATGTCTCCTGAGCGCCACTTGCGGGCCTGGGTGAGCAGGTTGTTGGGGTCCATCGGGGCGAAGTAGCCCCGGATGAAGCCCTGCCGGAAGTCGTCGGCGGAGACGAAGCCGAGGTCGCGCCACAGTTCGTCGCGGTAGAACGCCGCTGAGAGCCCCTGCAGGGAGAACGCGACGGCGTGCCGGCGCAGGCCCACGTGGACGTCGGCCGAGTCGGCGTAGAACCCGTTCTTGAACTCAGGATCGGAGATCAGCAGTTCGGTGTGGACGTCGATGAACACCTGGTTGTGCACGGGCGTGCGCGCGGTGCCGGCGAACACCGCGGCCCTGGGCACCATGTCGGGGTACCGGACGGCCCACTCGTAGGTCTGCTGCGCGCCCATCGACCAGCCCAGCACGGCGTGCAGGGTCGTGATGCCGAAGTGCTCGGTGACGAGCTTGTGCTGCGCGATCACGTCGTCGGCGATCGCGACCGGCGGGAACTGGCCGCGGTCGAACGGCGGCGGGGTGTTCGACGGCGACGAGGAGAACCCGCCGCCGAACTGGCCGGGCAGGATCACGAAGTACTTGGCCGGGTCGAGGGGGCGGCCCTCCCCGACATAGGCCTCCATGAACGCCGAGGTGCCCGAGTACATGTGCGGTGCCAGGACGGCGTTGTCCTTGGCCGCATTCAGCGTGCCGACCGTCTTGTAGGCGAGCCGGGCGTTGGGGATGGTGTATCCGGTGGTGAGCGGGAAGCCGCCGAGTTCGAAGTACTCGTGATGGCCGTGGACGTCATCGGTGTAGTAGCCGGACATCGAACTCCTCATGTCGGGTCTGAGCTGTCGCAACAGCCCGATTGTGCCCGACATGCCCGTGCGCGGTAGTCGTTGTCGGGGCAACGACTACCGCGCACGGGTGAAGCGTCAGAGGGCCGGGTCGATCGCGACCGGTACCCGGTGAGCCTCATGGTGGTTGGTGGCCCTCGGCGTCGCGAGCACAGCCTTCGTCCGGTCGTCGAGGACGGCCTCGGACAGTGCCCCGTTACCCGCGAGGACCGTCTCGAGCGCTTCGAGCCAGTGCTCGTAGTAGGACCACGGCTCGGTGCCGCCGTCGGCCTCCCACTTCCTGATCGAGCCGATCAGCGAGAGCTGGAATTCGCTCCACTCGTACTGGCCGTTGTGGTGGGCCGCGACGGCCATCGCGAACGCCCGCAGCTCCCACGGGTGCTCGAACGACCGCTCCGCATCGCCACCGCCGGGCAGGTCGCAGACCAGCGACTCCACCCGCCGCCGGGCGTCACCGAGCTCGGTGGTGTCCTGGCGGAACGCCATCAGGCGGACGTTGGCACGCCGGTGCCGATCATCGAGTCACGTGTGACGAGGGCGGCGAGCGCCTTCTCGTCGAGGCCCTCGGTGCCGGCCGGGCGCTGCGGCAGCACCCAGTAGCGCATCTCCGAGGAGGAGTCCCAGACGCGCACCTCGACGGAGTCGGGGATGTCGCAGCCGAAGTCCTCGCGCAGCACCTTGCGGGGCTCGCGCACGATGCGGGCGCGGTATGCGGGGTCCTTGTACCAGTTGGGCGGCAGCCCGAGCGCGGGCCACGGGTAGCAGGAGCACAGCGTGCAGGTGATCACGTTGTGCACGGTGTCGGTGTTCTCGACGATCACCATGTCCTCGCCCTGCAGGCCGCCGATGCCCATCTCGGCGCACGCCTGGGTGCCGTTGGCCAGCAGGCGTGCCTTGAACTCCGGGTCGGTCCAGGCCTTGGCGACGACTCCGGCGCCGAGCTGCGGGCCGACCTCGTTCTCGTAGATTTCGACCAGGCGGTCGATGGCCGTGGTCGTCATGATCCCCTTCTCGATCATGATGGCCTCCAGCGCCTTGACGCGGGCCGCGATCTCCTCCGGCGTTCGGACCTTGGTGCTCATGCTGCTGCTCCTGCTGTGGTCACGGCGTGGACGATGTAGGGCTCCCAGACGTCGAAGTACACGACGCCGTTGGGCTCGGCTGCGACCGCACCCCAGAGCTCCTCGTTGGTGAACTTGACGGTGTACACGTGTTCGGGGGCTTCGCCGCCGCCGTTTCCCGCGCTGTCGGGATAGATGAACGTGCCGTGCGCCAGCTCGACGACGCCCGTCTTGCCGCGCACGTAGCGCGCCTTGCGGGTGTGCCCCTGCGGGCTGTCGTCGATGACCGTGACGGTGTCTCCGACCTGGTAGGAGGCCTGCTTGTCCGACG
>JBKJPD010000640.1:0-5161 GCA_046595345.1 Pseudonocardia sp. | reverse complement strand
GGTTCGCCGTCGTGTCGGGGTGCGCCCCTAGCATGGGTGCCCTCCGAAGTACCGAGGAGAACTCCTCGGGAAGCAGACGGAACGGACTCCCCTATGCCTACACGGATCCATGTTGTGGCGAATCAGAAGGGCGGCGTCGGGAAGACGACGCTGGCCATGAACCTCGCCGCTGTCACCTACGACGTCCTGGTCAATCCGGAGCCGATTCTCCGAGCCACCGCTGAGGCCATCGGTGATCCAGTAAGTCCAGTGTTGGTGGCGTCGACCGACCCGCAGGCCTCCTCGGTGTGGTGGTCACGCCGCGTCGAGCGGCACGGCGGTCTTCCCTTCGATTTCGCACAGATCGACGATCCCGCCGACCTCAGCAAGCTCCGCCACCTCGGCAAGGAGCACATCTTCGTCGACACCCCGGGCAGCCTGGAGGACGAGCGGATCCTCGCGGCCGCGCTCGACGAGTGCGACGACGTCCTGATCCCGATGCTCCCCGAGCCGCTCTCCTACGACCCGACCGCACGCACCATCGAGCGGGTTGTCGCTCCCCGCGGCAAGCCCTTCCGTGTCGTGGTCAACGGCTGGGACCCGCGCGACGGTCTCCCTGACCTGCAGCAGACCGCGCAGTACATCGGCAGGATGGGCTGGCCGCTCTGCAACACCGTGGTGCGCCGCTACAAGATCCACACCCGGGCCAGTGCTGATGGCCTGGTCGTCACGCAGTATCCGAAGAACCGGGTGGCGATGGAAGCGCGCGAGGACTTCTTCCGGCTCGCTCTGGAGCTCGGCTACGGGGGCGCGGTCCCGGTCCAAGGGACCACGTGGCCCACGGCTACCGAGTCGAGGGAGATCTGAGGTGGTGGGACGCCGCGTCAACCTCGCCGACCTCGCCGACGAACTTCCGCTGCAGGAAGCCAGAGTCCCGGCTTTCGCCGAGGCCGCTCAACGCTCGACACGCGTCGAGCAGGTAGCGGCCAACCCGTTGAACACCCGCGACGTTCACGCACAGCGGGCCAAGATCGCAGAACTCGCGCAGTCGATCCGCCTGAACGGCCAGCTCCAGCCCTGCACCGTTGTCACTCGAGGCGCTTTTGTGGCGATCTTCCCTGAGCACACGGCGGCGGTGCAGGACAGCGCGTATGTCCAGGTGACCGGCGGCCGGCGGCGAGCGGCGATCCTTGAGGTCGGACTGGCTACGATCGACATCGCGGTCAAGGACGGCGTCGCGAGCTCACGGGCGTCGTTCCTCTCCGCGACGGCGGCGGAGAACCTCGACCGTGAGAACTATGACCCCATCGAAGAAGCACTCACGGTGCAGCTGTTGGTACAGGAATGCGGGAGCGGAAGGGACGCCGCGCAGCAGCTTTCCCGGACGGCCCCGTGGGTGTCGCAACGGCTGAACCTGCTCAAGCTCGAGCCCGAACTGCAGGCCGCGCTGCGGGCGGGAGATATGCCGTTGCGGGAGGGCCGGCAGCTGCACCGGTGCTCTCGTGAGGAGCAGCTGGCCGCGCTGGGTGCGTGGCGCAAGCTCGCCGCGTCGCGACAACGCACTGACGACGCACGGGAGGCCGGCCGGGACGACGCCTCCGACAACGTCGGCGACGAGAGGGGCCGCGGCGCACGGCGTCGAGCGTCCGGGGTTGCAGCGGCGATCCGCAAGCTTGGGGATACACCAACCAAAATCGCGGAAACCTTGCGCGCGGAGCTCTCGCCTGATGACTGGGCCGCCCTCGTCGGCGAGGTCCTGCGTGACGAAGGGACCCGGGAGAAGTCGCGCGGGGCGTAGCCCGAACCGTTGCCGCTGACCACCTGAACGCTGTGGCGGCAGCGGCGGGGGATTAGCCGCGGTTAATCCCCCCGGCCGACTGGAGCCGAGCAGGTTGCCGTGCGGGCTCCGTGAGAGGTGGCTGCGAGCCGGGCTGTGGACCTGAGGCGGTGTTGCCGCGGCTGTGCACATCTCGTGGTCGTCAGCTGGCCCCGACCACCACGACGACCTATACCCCGGATACCGCAGCTGCGATTAACCGCGGTTAACCGCAGCTGCGGGCTCACCAGCCGCCAGAGTCGGGGTCATGGTTGCAGCGGGCTGTCGGAGTTGACGAGTCGACGTGGATCCAGCCGACTTCGTCGCACAGTCCGCAGTCGGCGATGGCTGCGCGGCGGCTCGCGATCTCGGCCTGACGCTCGGCCTCGAAAGCGTCGCGGCGACGACGACGCAGGAGGTCGCTGCCACGCTCGATATCCAGCACGATGCGGAGCTTGGTGGGGGACAGGGTGGGGGTGGCGTGGCTGATGCGGGCGCGGATCCAGGCTCGGCAGTCGCGGATGTGGTGCGGGAGATGAGTGTGTTGGGGGTAGCCGTGGAGTTGGTCGGCGAGGTCGTCCCAGGTCCAGCCGTGTCGGTCGAGGAAGTGCGCGCCGCGGATCTGCGCGGCGAGCCAGCGGACGGACACCCGGTCACAGGTGCGCGGGTCCAGCCGGGATCTGAGGAGCCACTGTGCCGCGCGCACAGCCTCGGACTGCTGCGTGCCGCCGTACTGAGCACTCTCCGTCTGTCCTGTCTGGCGTGCTGGTGACGTCCGTGCGTCGGTCCCGGTACTCGAGCACTGATCCTCGAGCCCTGACCAGCTTCTTTGGTCGATGCTGCGCGGAGCGCGTCGTTTATCCACAGGTTGTACGGAGTTGGAACTTGAATGATCTTGGTTAGACACCTGCGGGGGGTGGACATTTTCGTGGTCCTGATTCGCAGCAGCGGTGTTCGTGCTGGTCAGCTTGTTGTAGGGCGCAGTGGTCGGCTGCTGGATCGTCTCGTCGGGCGCTGGTAGCGGCACGCGGAGCTCGTAGACCGGCGCGAGGTTGACCAGGGTGGGCTCGGGCTCGATCTCGGATTCGAGGTCGAGGGTGTCGATGTCGTGGGTGCTGTGCGGCGTGACAGGGCCGGGGTGGATGACGTACTGGGCGGTTGTGACGGCGCCCGCGCCGAGCTGCACGTCGCCTACGGCGGCCAGCTCGGCGCGGGCGCGGGTCATGGCGGCTTCCTCGGCGGCGATGGCCGCAGCCATCCGATGCTCGCGCTGTGCGGCTTCGGCAATGGTGTCCCCGTCGGGGCTGCACGCCTGGGGCAGGCGACAGCCGGGCACGATTTCCCAGAGCAGGCCTTCGTCGCGCAGCCAGGCCACGCAGCGGCGAACGGTGCGGGTGCTGCAGCCGATCGCCGCGGCGATCTCGTCCTGGGTCACCCAGGTCAGGGGGCGGGTGTCGCGGTCGGCGCAGCTGCGCAGGATGTGGCAGATCCGCCACCAGCGGCGTCGCTTCGCGTTGTAGACGAACTCGCTGCCGGTCGGGCTACCCGGTGCCGCGGCGCTGGCTCGGGTCTGGCCGGGTCGGGTCTGAGCGCGGATGCGTGTCTCGACCTCGTCCAGCCAGACGTCGGGGGAGTCCGCGGGGCGGGTGGCTTCAGGTGGGCAGCGCTGCGCGATCCAGGCGGCGAGCTGCATCCGCGCCGGCACCGCGATGTGGCGGAGCACGGCCCACCGCACGCCGGACTCGACAAGGAATCGGTCGAGTGGGTGCAGCAGGTCGTAGTCGTTGGCGGCCAGGAGGAGGGCCTCGACGGTGCGGTCGAAGACCAGGGCCGGCTCGGTTGGGGCGTTGATGAGTCGGGCGGTGACAGCGCTGGTGTTCCCGGCCAGGTGCCAGCACTGGTCGCAGACGATCAGCTCGTCGCAGTCCAGCAGCGCGATCTGAGCGCTGTCGGCATCGGTGCGTGGTGAGCGGCGCCGGCCATAGGGGCGCCCGCACGCCACGCACTCCGGCTTCCCCGCTCTGATGGGGGCGCTGCATGGAGCGGCTTCGGTGGTCGTCATCGAGCCACAGCAACGGGACGCGTGGGCTGGAACCACCGGGGTCCGGCACCCGAACGGGGCGACTCGCCTGCAGAATCGTGGGTGAGGTGCGTGGCGTCTCGCGCGCGGACGCGCGCAGGGGTACATTCGGGCACGCGAAAGCGCCCCTCTTCCTGGGTTGGGATGGGGAACGGCCTCGGCTGGTAACCGGGGCATAAGCGACGAGGTCGGGCTGGTACCCGACTCGACGCAAACGTGACGAGGCGGTCCCTACGGGGACCGCCTCGGTTTCGTTATGAGGCTTCTGCGAGCGGCAGCTCCTCCTGGTCCTGTGGCTTGGGCTGGCAGTAGTCCGGCCCGGGCTGGTGGAGCCCGGCCGCGACGAATCGGGTGATGATCGCGCCCATCGGTAGGCGATCCTGCGCCGCGAGCGACTCGATCTCAGGGCGGAACTCGGCGGGGAGCGAGACGTGGAGACCGACGAGCTCGGTCCGTGTGTGCTCCCGTGCCACCGCGGTCTCGGCGTTGCGCTGGGTCCGCTGGCCCGGTGACATGGCCGGCAGCTCAGCCTGGACGGCCTTCGGCGGGAGGCAGTATTCGGGAGCGGGACGGTCGAGCCCGGCCGCGACGAATCGGGTGACGATGGCGCCCATCGGTAGCGCCTCGGTCGCGGCGATCGACTCGAGCTCAGCGCGGAACGCGGTCGGCATGACGGCGTGGAAGCCTACGCGTGCGCCCTTCGAGGGGCGCCCGCGCTTACGCGGCGGCGTTGCTGACCTCGTCATGCGCATTTCATACCGTTACTCCGCCAAGACCAGTGCGCCGACACGCCGCGGGTCACCTCATCGATTTTCTGAAAGACATGGTCCGGGCGGGCACGCCCGCGGTACGTGGTCGGCATGACCGTCGCGGAGTCGTTCACGGACCTCGTGGCGCTCGTGAGGAGCTGATGGCGTCCGATAAGCCGGCCGATGACCAGCAGTGGTTCCCCCGGCGTTCTGCCAGTTCCGGGCGGGCGCCACGCTGGTGGGAACGATGTGTCGGGAGCGGGACCGGACGCACCCGTTCTGCACGTCGATGACGACGAGCACGGTGGTCTCAAGATCCATGCCCGTGCTGTCGGTTAGATCTTGAGGAGATCGAGCGCGCCGGCGCCGGTGACCGCGCCTCCCCACAGCTGCTTCCACAGTCGTACGTAGGTCTCGACGTCATCGGCGCCGGTGACGGTCTGCTCGCCATGGGTGAGCTCGATCGCGACGTAGGTGGGGGAGTCGTCATCAGGGTGGCGCAGTACGAAGTTGTGGAAGGGGAGCGGGCCGACGTAG
>JBKJPD010000587.1:0-2890 GCA_046595345.1 Pseudonocardia sp. | reverse complement strand
CGGGACCCCGACTCGCGGGCACCGGGAGCCCGACTCGCGCGCACGGAGACCCCGACTCGCGGGCATACCTGCCGGTGGATGACCCCGATGCGCCACGCACCGGGGTCATCTCCGCGGCCGGGCCTCAGCAGTCGCGCAGCTCCGGGCTCTGGTTCAGCACCTGGCCGCGGGGACTGACGAACTCGCGGTAGATCTGCCCGTCCACCGCCGACGGGGCGAAGGCGGCCACCCGGTGGCAGTTCTGGAACGCCAGTACGACGCCGAAGTGCCGTTCCAGCGCTCCGCGGATCGCATTGCTGGCCAGCGCCCGCAGTAGCTGCCCGCGCGCCTCCTCCGAGGGTGGGGGCACCTCGTGCTCGCCGAACGGCGCACCGGGGCGGGCAGCCCCGTCGTCGGCCGCCGCGGAGATGACCTCCCATGCGTAGGGCAGTGAGTCACGGACGACCGCGACGAACTGCGCGTCGTCCATCTCGCCGCGAGCGGCGGCGGTGAGCACATGGGTGGGGACGTCGAGCGACATTGCGCCTCCTAGTGGGTGGGGCTCGTGACCGGGGCGGGCACGAAGTCCGGGTCGACCTGCTCCGCGAGGTCCGTGCCGACCGCACGGTTGCCCCAGGCCGTGGCGTTGCGCAGGTGGAACTCGACGGTGCCGCGGTGGTAGGCGGCCCAGTCGCGCGTCTGCGCGTCGAGTGCGGCGAGGACGGCGGCGAACGTCGAACGGTTGGACGACTCCAGCTCCGCGACGGGGGCGACGGCGCCGCGCTCGGCGGCACGCACCCACGCCGACTGCCCGAGGCAGCCCAGCAGCGAGTCACCGACCTGCTCCCGCAGCCAGCAGACGTCCTCCGGTCCGGCGATCTTGTTACCCAGCACCCGTAGCGCCACCCCGTGCCCGGCGGCGTGCTCGTCGTACTGCCGGAACACCCCGACGCCGCGCCTGGTCGGCTCGCTGACCAGCACCGTCAGATCGAAGCGGGTGAACAGGCCGGACGCGAATGCGTCGGCGCCCGCGGTCATATCGACCACCACGTACTCGCCGGGCCCGTCGATGAGGTGGTTGAGGTAGAGCTCCACCGCGCCGGTCTTGGAGTGGTAGCAGGACACCCCGATGTCGGCCTCGGCGAATTCGCCGGTCACGAGATAGCGCACGCCGTCCGAGGTGGTGGCGGCGTAGCGGGTGAGCAGTTCGCCGGACGGGTCGAGGTCGAGCAGTCGCGATCCGGGCCCCGGTGGCGATGTCTTGATCATCACCTCGGACGAGGGGATGCGCGGGTTGGTGCCGCGCAGGTGGTCCTTGAGCCACGCCATATCCGCGCCGAGGGCGCGCGGCGGGGGGCCGTCGTGGCCGAGCGCCTGGCCGAGATGCTGGTTGATGTCGGCGTCAACGGCCAGCACCGGAAGGCCCAGTGCCGCCAGATAGCGGCTGAACACCGCCGCCGAAGTCGTCTTTCCGCTGCCACCCTTGCCGACGAACGCGATGCGCACCCGGCCTCCCCTCGCTCACCGTCAATGGACAGGATAACGATAAGCGTTGTCACTACTGGGTGAACCACTCGGGACGGGTGGCCACCTCACCGACGGCGGCGCGCCAGCACCTCCCGCAACGGCGATATCGTCACGCCCTCGCGGGCGAGCTGGCGCCGCGCCTTCCTGCGGGCCACCAGTACGCCCGTGAGTGCGAATGCCCAGACGGCGTACTGCACCGTCCACGCCACCCGGAACGCCTCCGGCGTGTACCCACCGGGCCCGACGAGCTCGAGCACCACCCCGATCCCGAAGGCGACCACCAGCGAGGCGAGGAACCCACCCACGTTGACGATGCCGATCGCGGTCCCCTGGCGGTGGCCCGGGTTGAACGTACGGGCGTAGTCGAACCCGACGACGGAGCCGGGCCCGCCGAGCGCGAGCACCACCACCAGTGCCACCACGAGCCACGCCGGTGCGGGGGGCGGCACCGCCAGCACCGCCGTCCACATCCCGGCGGTCAGCACGATCACGGCGATCACGAGCCAGGACCGGCGCATCGGATGCCGCGCGGTGAACTCCCCGAACAGGGGCCCCGCCACGATCCCGACCGCGACGAGGATCGTCAGCAGCCCGCTCGCCCCAGTGGCGGAGAACCCCTGGCCCGCGATCAGATACGGCACGCCCCAGAGCAACGCGAACACGGTGCCGGAGAACTGGGTGCCCATGTGCGACCAGAGCCCCAGCCGCGTCCCCGGTTCGCGCCACGACGAGGCCAGGCCCGCGACGACCTCACGCGGGGACGGGGCGGGCGGCGGGGCGGGCGCTCCGGGGGGACGGTTGCGCAGCACGGCCAGTACCGCGATCGCCACGGCCACGGCGAGCGCCGCGGCGGACACGAACGCGGTGGTCCATCCCGGCCCGTGCAGCAGCGCCGCCAACGGCCACGCGCTCAGCACCTGGCCCAGCTGCCCCAGCAGGCCGGTGAGCTGCGTCATCAGCGGTACGCGGCGCACCGGGAACCATGCCGACACCACGGACAGAACGCTGATGAAGGTCAGCGCGTCGCCGGTGCCGACGAGCACCCGCGCGATGATCGCCAGTGGGATGTCGGTGGCCACCGCGAGCAGCAGCTGACCCGCGCCCATCGTCAATGCGCCCACGACGACGAGACCCCTCGCGCCGAACCGGTCGAGCAACACCCCCACCGGCACCTGCAGGCTCGCGTACACCAGCAGCTGAAGGACGACGAAACCGGACAGCACGGCGGGTGTGGCATGGAACCGCGCCGCCGCGTCGAGCCCCGCCACTCCGAACGAGGTGCGGTGCATGACACCGACCAGATAGGCGGACAGTCCGACGAGCCATACGGCCCACATGCGACGTTGCTGATTCATCTCGTACCCGATGGTGCGCGACCCGGACC
>JBKJPD010000580.1:0-6519 GCA_046595345.1 Pseudonocardia sp. | reverse complement strand
CGACGGCCTGATCGACGACCCGGACACCCGCGTGCTGGTGTGCTGCGGCTCGGGCGGCGTCGGCAAGACCACCACGTCCGCGGCGCTGGCGATCCGCGCGGCCGAGCGGGGCAGGCGCACCGTTGTGCTCACCATCGACCCCGCGAAACGTCTCGCGCAGGCCCTTGGCCTGCAGAAACTGAGCAACGAGCCCGGTGCCGTCGACGCGGCGAAGGGTGACCTGCACGCGATGATGCTGGACATGCGCCGCACCTTCGACGAGATGGTGGAGGCCCACGCCGAGCCCGGCCGCGCCGAGAAGATCATCGCCAACCCCTTTTACCAGACCATCTCCTCGTCGTTCTCCGGAACGCAGGAGTACATGGCGATGGAGAAGCTCGGGCAGCTCGCGGCCACCGGCGAGTGGGACCTGATCATCGTGGACACCCCGCCGACGCGGTCGTCGCTCGATTTCCTCGATGCCCCGCAGCGCATGTCCACGTTCCTCGACGGCCGCATGATCAGGCTGCTGTCCGCGCCTGCCCGGGCAGGCGGCAAGGGCTTGCGCAGGATCGTCGGAGCTGGGTTCGCGCTGTTCGCGAAGGCGGTCTCCACGATCCTCGGAGGGCAACTGCTCGCCGACGCATCGGCGTTCGTGCAGGCCTTCGACACGATGTTCGGCGGTTTCCGGGAACGGGCCGAGGCCACCTACGAGCTGCTGCGTTCGGACGGCACCGCGTTCGTCGTGGTCGCAGCCCCGGAACCGGACGCGCTGCGTGAGGCCGCGTACTTCGTCGACCGGCTCTCCGCGGAGGGGATGCCACTGGCGGGGCTCGTACTCAACCGCACCCATCCGGTGCTCGCGCCGCTCTCGGCCACTCGGGCCCGCGACGCGGCCAATGGCCTGCGTGGCGCCCCGCTGGCAGCGGCGGTGCTGCGGCTGCACGCCGATCGGGTTGATCTCGCCGATCGCGAGGAGCGGTTGCTCGCCCGCTTCACCAGCGCACATCCGACCGTTCCGGTCACTCAGGTGCCGATGGTGTCGGGCGACATCGCCGACCTCGACGGGCTCCGTGAGGTGGGCGAGCGGCTGGCTGCCGGGCCGGGTCGGCACTCCGTGGAGCAGGCGATGCGGCCGGCACGGTGACAGATCAGGCCGACCGGTCGAAGACGCGGTCCATCTCGGCGGCGGTCTGATCGGACGGGCTTCCCGCGGCGGAGTAGTGGGCGTCGCGGGCGGTGACCAGCAGATCGGACCACGACGTGACGTCCGGCCGCGTGCGCAGCAGCGCTCGGCGCTCGCGCTCGGTCATGCCGCCCCAGACGCCGAACTCGATCTGCTCGTCGAGTGCGTGCGCGAGGCACTCGGTGCGCACCGGGCAGGTACGGCAGAACTCGCGCGCCTCCCGCTGCCGTGCCCCGCTCACGAACAGGCTCTCCGCGTCGGTGGTGCGGCACCGTGACGCTGCCCGCCAGTTCCAGTCCGTCATGGCTGCTCCCCGCGTCGATGTCTCCGTCATGTGCTGCATAGGAGAAGTCTGGGAGCCCGAGGCTCAACCGAACAGCGAGCAAAATTACTCATCTTGCGGGGGACCGCGCCGGAGCTGACCTGACGAGGGAGTGACAGCGGCCGGCGTACGCTGATTCTCTGTGAGCCTCCCGAGCCATACCCTGCGGCCGGTCGGCCTCCTTCTCGGACTGTGCCTGTTCGCCGGAGTGATAGTGGCGGGGATGACGTTCCCGGTCGCGGCGGGTCTGGGCCTGGTGTCGAACGACGTGGGTGACAGTGTCAACAGCGTGTCCACCGACCTCGTCGACGGGCCGCTCCCGCAGACCAGCCTGCTCACCGACTCCGCGGGTAATCCGATCGCCCGGTTCTTCGAACCCAACCAGAACCGCCGCACCGTCACCCCGACGCAGATCGCGCCTGCGATGAAGGCCGCGATCATCGCCATCGAGGACCGGCGCTTCTACCAGCACAACGGCGTCGACTGGCAGGGCACGCTCCGCGCGGTCATCGCCAACTCGGCGTCAGGCGATGTCGTGCAGGGCGCGTCGACGCTCACCCAGCAGTACGTGAAGAACTACTTCCTCTATGTCGAGGCGAAGACCAGGACCGAGCGACTCAAGGCCACGGAGCAGACTCCGGCGCGCAAGCTGAAGGAAGCGCAGATCGCGCTGCAGTTGGAGCGCAGCCTGAGCAAGGAGGAGATCCTCACCCGCTACCTCAACATCGTCTCCTTCGGCAACGGAGCCGCGGGGATCGCCTCGGCGGCCCGCACGTACTTCAACACCACGACCGACCTGTTGACGGTGCCGCAGGCCGCCCTGCTCGCCGGCATGGTGCAGAGCACCGCGGCCACCGACCCGGTCACCAGGCCCGAGGCCGCGTTGGCTCGGCGCAACATCGTGATCGCTCAGATGCGGGACCAGCTGATGATCGACGACAAGCAGGCGCGGGCGGCTCTCGCCAGCCCGCTCGGCATCGTGAGCCCGCTGGTGAGCCAGCCTGTCGGCTGCATCGGGGCGGGCGACGCCGGGTTCTTCTGCCAGTACGCGTTCGAGTACCTCACCCAGGCGGGCCTGTCGGCGGAGAAGATCAACCGTGGTGGCTACACGATCAAGTCCACGCTGGATCGCAACGTCATGGACAAGATGCGGGCGTCCCTGCTCGCCCAGGTGCCGGCGGAGCAGCCCAACGTCGCCAACGTGATGTCGGTGGTGGCGCCGGGTGCGGACGCGCACCGGGTGCTCGGTATGGCGTCGAGCCGGACCTTCGGGCTCAACGCCGACAAGCTGGAGACCAGCTACGGCCTGCCCTACCAGCCGGTACCGCTGGGCGCGGGCTCGGTCTACAAGATCTTCACCGCGGCCACGGCGATGCAGAAGGGGATGGGGATCAACTATCAGCTCACGGTGCCGCCGTCCGGCTACACGTCCCCGATCTACCTCGACGGCAGCGGTCGCCCGATCCCCGTCCAGAACGCGGGCAACTATCCTGAACGGCTCTCGCTCACCGACGCGCTCGCGCAATCACCCAACACGGCGTTCGTCAAGCTGGAGGAGTTCACCGGCGTCCCCGACGTCGTCGACATGGCGGTGAAGCTGGGTATGCGCTCGCTGGCCACCACCCGGTTCGGCAACACCAACCGCTCCATCGCCGAGGTCACCAAGTCGGAGAAGCAGGCGTCCTTCACCCTCGGGGTGAGCCCCACCAGTGTCCTGGAGTTGGCCAACGTCGGCGCCACATTGGCGAGTAGCGGGAAGTGGTGTCCGCCGAGCCCGATCGACTCGATCACCGACCAGGCCGGTAACGCCGTCCCGATCACTGAGGCGCCGTGCGAGCAGGTCGTCCCGCCCGGACTGGCGAACACGCTGATGAACGCGCTCAGCAAGGATGATCAACCGGGTGGTACCTCGGCACGCGCCGCCGCTGAGGTCAACTGGGACCGTCCGATGGGGGGCAAGACCGGCACCACGCAGGGAAACAAGTCCGCATCCTTCGTCGGCTTCCTACCCCAGATTTCGGCTGCGGTGATCGTCTACGACAACGACAGCAGGCCCGACTTCCTCTGCGACCTCCCCGGCGCCGGGCCCCCCTTCGCCTGCCGCAACGGCAATATCTTCGGCGGCAAGACGCCGGCCCAGACGTGGTTCGGCACGATGAAGCCGCTGCTGGAGGGCCAGCCCATCCTGCCGCTACCGCCCACTGAGGCCGGCTATCTCGAGGGCGGCGCGGAAGCCCGTGTGCCCGAGGTGGTGGGCCGGAGTGAGGTCGACGCCCGGCGCACGCTCGAGGGCGCGGGCTGGAACGTCACCACCCGCACGGTGGACAACGCGGCCTTGAAGGGCACCGTCGTCGGCCAGAGCCCGCGCGGTACCGCACTGCCGGGCGAGACGATCCTGCTGAGCCTCAGCAGCGGGACGATCCCGCCGCCGCCGCCACCACCCGCCGGTACACCCATCCCAGGCGCACCCGTCCCAGATACCCCCGTCCCAGGCGCCCCCGTCCCGGGTGCACCTGTCCCCGGTGCACCTGTCCCCGGTGTCCCACCCGCGGACGGCCAGCCGGTTCCGGTGCCTGGAGCTGTTCCGCCCGGCTGAGCCTGGCCGCAGTCGGGTTCACCCGCGCGTCAGTGCCGTCAGGAACCGGCACGCCGTCTAGCATCACGCCGTGCTGATGGGTGGTGACGCATCCCCCGGTCCGGGCTCGGACCGGTCCGAGCGGCCATCAGCACGGTCGCAGGCCGACGGCCCGGATCGTCCGCCGATCGGCGAGGAGCCTGCCATCCTCGGGCTCTCCCGGCTGTCCCGTGGCAGGCTGGGATCGCGGTTGTTCACCTGGTTCTTCGTCCTCGTCTTCGCCGTGATCCTCATCCAGTTGATCGTGGTGCTACTGAACCCCTGAGCAAACGCCCATCGCCTGCGTCGTCGGTCCCACGGCTATCCTGGGCCGGTCGGCGCCGCCGGTCGGCCTGCCGTGGGGGGGTGACGAGCGATCAGTTCCGATTCCGCACCGTCGCTCTCTGCGCCCACGTCGCACCGGGTGCGCAGGGTCCTGGCGATACCAGCGTTCCGCCGGCTGTGGCTCGTCACCTCGGTGGCCGGCATCTGCGACTGGCTGAGCCTGCTCGCGTTGTCCGCGCTCGCCACCCAGCTCACCAGTGGCTACCAGGCGCAGAGCTTCGCGCTCGGCGGCGTCGTCGCCACCAAGCTGCTTCCCGCGCTGCTGCTGGGGCCGCTGGCGGGGGCACTGGCCGACAAGTTCGACCGCCGCCGCGTCATGGTGGTCTGCGACGTGGCGCGCTTCGGGCTGTTCCTGTCCATCCCACTGGTGGGGTCGCTGGTGTGGCTGTTCGTCGCCACATTCCTCATTGAGATCTGCGCGCTCTTCTGGATTCCGGCGAAGGACGCGTCGGTGCCCAACCTGCTGCGCCGCCCCGACCAGGTCGAGACGGCCAACCAGCTCGCGCTCGTCATGACCTACGGCGTTGCCGTCATCACGGCGTCGGGCCTGTTCGCGCTGCTTTCCCGCGCCACGGCGGTGGTCGGGGGCTCGGCGCTGTCCGCGGTCCACATCGCGCTGGTGTGCAGTGGCATCGCCTACCTGCTCATCGCGATCACCGTGGGTTTCCGCATCCCGGAGATCTCCGGGCGGGCGACCGGGAAGCGTGCTGCCGTGCCGGGCGTGCTCACCCTGATCCGCGACGGTGCGGCGTTCGTCGTGCGCACCCCGCTGATCCGGGGGCTGGTGTTGGGCATCATCGGCGCGTTCGCCGCGGGCGGCACCATCATCGGCTCGGCCACGCTCTACGCGGCGAGCCTCGGCGGCGGTAACGCGGCCTACGGCGTGCTGTTCGCGTCGGTGTTCGTGGGGCTCGCCATCGGGATGGGCGCGGCCCCGCGGATGGCGCGCAAGCTGCCACACAACCGGCTGTTCGGCGCGGCGATCGTGGCGGCCGGGCTGGCGCTGCTGCTGGTGGCGATCGCCCCGCACCTGTTCGTCGCCATCGCGGCGGTGATGCTCGTCGGCGGTTTCGCGGGCATCGCGTTCCTTACCGGCCTGACGATCATCGGCCTGCAGGTGGCCGACGACATCCGTGGCCGGGTCGTCGCGCTCGTGCAGTCGATCGTCCGGCTCACCCTGCTCGGGTCGATGGCACTGGTGCCGCTCGTCGTGGGGCTGGTCAGCGCGCGGCGGGTCGAGCTGTTCGGCCAACCGTTCCTCGTCGACGGCACCCGCGTCGTGATGCTGGCCGGCGGGCTCGTCGCCGCGGCGGTGGGGATGCTCGCGTACCGGGAGATGGATGACCGGCGCACCGAGCCGATGGTCCCCGATCTGCTGGCCGCCCTGCGTCGCGGTGTTCCCCGGCCCGGCGCGGGCGTCCTGATCGCGGTCGAGGGTGCGTCCACCGGGGAGACGGCGGCGCAGGCCGCGCTGCTGGCTGCCCGGCTGCGTACGGCGGGGTACGCGGTGGTCGAGACCGACGGTGGTGAGCGAGCCCGTGCGCGCTGGGCCGCGGCGACCCGTGCGGCGGAGCTGTCCGGGGTGCGGGCCCAGGCGCTCGCCGCGGCGGCCGTGCGGGCCGACGAGGTGGATCGCGTGATACGGCCGGCGCTCGCCCGTGGTGCGGTCGTCGTGGCCGACCGGTTCCTGGCCAGCCCCCTCGTCCAGTTCGGGGTGGCGGCGGACCGGGCGCCTACCGACCTCGACCAGGGTGAGCTGGAGGCGCTGGCCTGGTGGGCCGCCGGGCGGCTGCGGCCCGACCTGTCGGTGCTGCTCGACCGGGCCCCTGCGCACCCCGCACCCACCACCGGTATCGCGGGCGAGGAGCACCTGCGGGTGCAGCGCCTGCTCACGCGGATGGCGGCCGCCGAGCCGCACCACTATGTGGTGGTCGACGCCGACGGCACCACCGACGAGGTGGCCGAGCAGGTCGTCGCGGGCCTGCTCCCGATGCTGCCGCCACGGCCTGTCGGCAACGGGCGCCCGCTGGATGCGGCCCTGGGCGTCGATCCCCGACCATGATCGTCGTCTGC
>JBKJPD010000404.1:0-7011 GCA_046595345.1 Pseudonocardia sp. | reverse complement strand
GGCCGGGAATCGCCGAGCCGTTGCGCACGTCCGTCACGTACCGCCTCGCGATCACGTCGACCGGCCCCGGCCCCGGCGGCGGTGGCGGCGCCTCGGCCGCGGCCTTGGCGGCGGCCTCCTGGTCGGTGATGCGGCGTTTCACGAAGTCGCGTACCTCGGACCGGTCGACGAGCACCACGTCGCCGCGGGTGTTGGTCGCCAGGCCCCGCGTCGGGATGGTGACGAACTCCAGGTGACCCGCCGCGATGTCGGAGGCCTGCTGGGCGAAGGCGAGCACGTCCCATCCGGCGTCGATGACCAGCGACTGCTGTGCCACGTCGACCAGCGCGATCAGCGCCGCGGGGTCGGTCAGGGTGCCCCGGGAGAGGATCTTGTCGGCGACGGCGGCGAGGAACACCTGCTGGCGGCGGATTCTCGACAGGTCACCTTCGGGCAGCCCGTGGCGCTGGCGGACGAACGCGAGCGCGTCCCGCCCGGAGATCGTCTGCGGGCCTGCGGGGAAGTGCGCGCCCGACAGCTCCTCGTCCACAGGCGCGGTCAGGCACACGTCGACGCCGCCGATCGCGGTGGTCAGGTTGTAGAAGCCCAGCAGGTTGACCTCGGCGTAGTGGTCGACGGTGAGCCCGGTGAGGTCCTCCACCGTCCTGATCAGCGTGCTCCGTCCGGTCTGCGCCGCCTCCGCCTCGATCCGGGCCGGATCACGTACCCCGTCGGCCACCAGCCGCTCGGCCGCGAGCGCCTTCGTGGCTGGATATGCGGCGTTGATCTTGTCGCGTCGGTAGCCGGGGATGTCGACGTAGGCGTCACGGGGGATCGAGAACGCCGCCGCCGCCCCGCCACCCTCGGGCACGTGCAGGAGGATGATCGTGTCGGAGTTGAGCACCCCGGTGTCGGGGCCGCTGTTGAGCTCGCGCAGCATCTCGGGCGGCAGCGTGTTGCCCCGGGCGTCGGTGCGGCTGTCGACGCCGACGAGCAGGATGTTCTGGGCCCCGCCGTCGCCCCCGCCGCCGATGACGTCGGTGGTGGTGATGCCGGCCGTCAGATCGCGGTAGAGGCCCCACGCGGTGCCGGTGAGCGTGAACACGAGCGTTGCCGCGACGACCAGCCCGATCCGCAGCCTGCGAACCAGGCGCCCGCGCGGTGCGGCGGCGCGGGGCGGGTCAGTGCGGTCGGTGTTCGACGTTCGAGGTCCCCGGGTGGCCCGGTCCCGGTTCGGCCCGGCCTGGCGCCCGCCGGTCGGGCGCTGATGACCCGCGTTCGCTCGGTCCACCCGCCACCTCCGATCCCCAGTCGCCTGGACACATAGGGTGCAGCATCGGGCGCGACCGCTCCGTACATCGACGGGGTGTGTCGCGGGTGATCATCGTCGCAGCGCCTCTCGTCACGGTCAGTGGCGGTCGGTGGGTGTGTCGAAGTGGACTAGGGAGCCGTCGGTGCCCGAGAAACTATCGTTGCTGTTGCCCGTCTGGGCCGGTGACCGGCCCGACTTCCTCACCGAGGCATTCCGGTCGTCGGTGGACCGGCAGTCCCGCCGGCCGGACCAGGTCGTGATCGTGCGTGACGGTCCGGTCGACGCGGCGCTGGCCGCGCGGATCGCCGAACTCGCCGCGTCCAGCCCGGTCCCGGTCGACGTGGTGGTCCTGGAACACAACGTCGGCCTCGGCCCGGCCCTGGACGCCGGGCTCGCCGCGTGCCGCCACGACGTGGTCGCGCGGATGGACGCCGACGACATCTCGTTGCCGCACCGCTTCGCCGTCCAGGTGCCGATCATCGAATCGGGGTTCGATCTGGTGGGGTCGGGCCTCATCGAGTTCGGCACCGATCCCGACGACGTCGTGGGCACCCGGACGCCGCCGACCGATCCCGAGGACATCCGGGTGCGCGCTCGGTTCGCCGATCCGTTCAACCATCCGACGGTCGTGTACCGCCGCGATCTGGTGCGGTCCGTCGGCGGCTACACCGACTTCGCGTTGATGGAGGACTACCTGCTCTGGGCGAAGATGATCGTCGCGGGGGCGCGGGTGACGAACGTGGCAGAACCGCTGGTGAAATACCGGGTCGGTGCGGGTGCCTACGCCCGCCGCGGAGGGATGCGGCAACTGCGCGCGGAGCTCGCCGTCCAGCGCCGGTTCCGCGAGTTGGGTTTCACGACCCGGGCGCAGTTCGTGCGCAACGTCGCGGTCCGCGGCGGCTACCGGCTGATCCCCGAGAGAGTGCGCCGATTTGCCTACAGAAAGGTCATCGCCACCTACCGAGGGTGATTTAGTCGGTGCCGGATGGCATCATTGCCCCACTCGATCGAGCGGGGTAATGATGAATCAGTCGCCCGAACCTCTCTCCGCGCAGGGTTCCGCGCTCCTCGGCTCCGGCCGCCCGCTCGAGGCCGTGGACGTGTTGCGCCACGGTGTCGCTACCGGCGAACCGTCGGCCCCGGACCTGCTCGTGAGGGCCTATCTCGACAGTGGGAACTGGCACGCGGCGGCCGAATGGCTCGGGCCGCTGGTCGAGCAGGGGCACGTCCGGTTCGCGGGTCCGCTGGGGGTGGCGTTCGTCGAGCTCGGGCGACATGAGCGGGCGGAGGTGGCGCTGCGGCTGGCGGTCGAATCCGGTGACCTCGCCGCTGCCAACGACCTCGCGATCCTGCTGCGCGATGGCGACCGGGCCGCCGAGGCGGTCCAGGTTCTTGTCCGGGCCGCCGACGCGGGTGACCATCGGGCCCCCGCGAATCTCGTTCAGGTGCATCTCGACGACGGGGATCTGACGGCGGCGGCGGATGCGGCGGAGCGCTACACCGACGAGGGGCGACCGGACACCCTCGTCGCGCTGGCCGACGTGCGCTCGGCGCAGGGCTACGCCGACGAGGCCGAGTCCCTGTATCGGCGTGCCGCCGAGCTCGGCGCGCTGCGCGCACGCGTCGCCTACGGCTGGTTCCTGCTGCGGACCCGCGACGACCCGGCCGCGGCGGAGTACGCGTTCCGGGAAGCGGGGCGACGCGACGAGCCGGGCTGGGCACACACGCTCGGCCGTTTCCTGCTCGACGACGGCCGGCTCGCCGAGGCCCGTGAGTACCTGCGGATCGCGGCTGATTCCGGGGACCGGGAGGCGGGCGCGGTACTGGCCGAGCTCGACGGTGTGGACCTGTCGGACGACTGATGTCAGGTCCCCGTTAGGGTTTCCCGCCGTGGGTCCTGTGCGGCAGTACGGCGATGCGATTGCGCTGGTCACCGTCACGCGGACGGCCGCGCCACCCCGGTCCCTGTCCCTACACACCTGCGCGCCCATCAGACTGCTCCACGTCGATACGGCCGGGGCTCCGGCATCGGGCGACGTGCTGCGGATCGGTGAGGACGTCGGGTGGGCGGCCGCGGTGAACCGGGCCATCGCCGGGCTCGACGGCGACATCGGCATGGCCCCCGTCGCCGACCCGGGGATCGAGTGGGCAGACGGCGCCCTCGACGCCCTGCTCGACGCCGCCGGCCGGTACCCCCGGGCGGGCCTGCTCGGACCGCTGCTGCACGACCCGTCCGGCGCGGTGCTGCCCTCCTCGGGGCCGCCGCCGTCGGCGCTCGCCGCGCTGCACGGCCGGATCCCGACGGTGCCGGGTGCCGGGCCGGTCGGCTGGCTCGCCGGTTCCTGCCTGTTGGTGCGCCGCTCCGCGTGGGACTCCGTCGACGGCCTCGATCCGCGCTACCCCGGCGGTGGGCCGGCACCGGACCTCGCTGATGTCGATCTGGGGGACCGGCTCGGCCGCGCCGGCTGGCTGGTCGTCGCGGTGCCCGCGGCCCGGGTGACGGTCCATCCGGTCGCCGGGCAGGGCATCCTGGAGCCCTACGGCCGAGGCCTGCGCCGATATCTGCACGACCGTTATCCCGCGCCGGTGCGGGCACTCGCGGCGCTGATGCGTCGCGATTCCACCGAGAAGTGAGGCGAGCCCGTGCTGCACGACGTCGAGGCCGTGGTTCTGGTGGGTGGCAAGGGGACGCGGCTGCGTCCGCTCACGCTGTCAGCTCCCAAGCCCATGCTTCCGACGGCGGGGGTGCCGTTCCTGGCGCACCTGCTGTCCCGGATCCGGGCGGCCGGTGTCCGGCGGGTCGTGCTGGGCACCTCCTACCTGCCCGAGACGTTCTCCGATCACTTCGGCAACGGCGCCGTACTGGGGCTGGAGATCGCCTACGTGGTGGAGGAGCAGCCGCTGGGCACCGGCGGCGGCATCCGCAATGTCGCGAAGTACCTCACCAGCGATGACGTGCTGGTCTTCAACGGTGACGTGCTGTGCGGCACCGATCTCGGCGCGGTCGTCGACACCCACCGGCGCACGGCGGCCGACGTCACGCTGCACCTGGTGCGCGTGCAGGACCCCCGCGCGTACGGCTGCGTGCCCACCGACGCCCACGGTCAGGTGCTGGAATTCCTGGAGAAGGCCGAGGACCCGCCGACCGACCAGATCAACGCCGGTTGCTATGTCTTCCGCCGCTCGGTGATCGAGGCGATCCCCGAGGGCCGCCCGGTGTCGGTGGAGCGTGAGACGTTCCCCGGGCTGCTTGCCGCGGGTGCGCGGGTGTCCGGGCACGTCGACAACGCCTACTGGCGCGACATGGGCACCCCGGCCGACCTGATCCACGGCTCGGCCGACCTGGTGCGCGGCGTCGCCCCGTCGTCCGCGCTGCCCGGGCCCACCGGTGAGGCACTGCTGCTCGAGGGTGCGGAGGTCGCTGAGGGCGCGCTCGTGTTCGGCGGCACCACCGTCGGGCGCGGCGTGCGGATCGGCGCTGGCGCCCGCGTCGAGGGATCGATGCTGTTCGACGGGGCTGTGGTCGGCGCGGGTGCGATCATCGAGCACTCCGTGATCGGCGCGGGCGCTCGCGTCGAGGAGAGCGCGTCGGTCGCCGACACGGTCGTGGGCGACCGCGCCGTGGTGGGCGCGCATTGCGAGCTGCGCCGCGGCATGCGGATCTGGCCGGACGTGGTGCTGCCCCCGCGCGGGGTGCGCTTCTCTCCGGATGTCTAGTCGTAGCCGGACCTCTGATCGTGGCTGAGGCCGACACCCGCGAGTGGCGGCCGGACTTCCGGCTGGATCTCTCCGCCGTGCTCGCCCCGTTGCGCCGTGGGCGGGGGGACCCGACCTGGCAGTCGGTGGGCGAGGGCTCGGTGATCTGGCGGGTCACCACCACCCCCGACGGCCCGGCGACCACCCGGCTGCACCGTCGCGGCGACGGCACCGCGGTCATGGCGGCCTGGGGTGCGGGCGCCCCGTGGTCGTTGGACAATCTACCGGCACTGCTCGGTGAGAATGATCATCCGGAGCTGTTCGAACCCCATCACCGGCTGGTCGCCGACGCCGCCGGCCGGATGCCGGGCCTGCGAATCGGTGCGTCCGGGCGGGTGTGGGACGTGCTGGTACCCGCGATCCTGGAGCAGAAGGTCACTGGCACGGAGGCACGCCGCTCGTGGCGGGAGCTCTGCCGGCGCTTCGGTGACCCGCCGCCCGGTCCCGCCCCCGAGGGGATGCGGGTGCCGCCGACGCCCGAACAGATCCGGGCGGTGCCCGACTGGGAGTGGCACCGCGCCGGCGTCGACCTCGCGCGCCGCCGCGCGATACTGACCTGCGCCGTGGTGGCGCACCGGCTGGAGGCCGCGTGCGAGCTCGGCGGTGAGCCGGGCCGGGAGTTGCTGCGTCGCGTTCCCGGCGTCGGGATCTGGACCGCGGCCGAGGTGGCGCAACGGGCCTGGGGCGATCCCGACGCCGTCAGCTTCGGCGACTTTCATATTCCATCGCTGGTCGGCTGGGCATTGGTCGGCCGCCCGCTCGACGACGCCGGGATGCTGGAGGTACTGGCGCCCTATGTACCGCAGCGCCAGCGGGCGGTGCTGTACGTGCAGGTCTCCGGCTTCCGCCGCCCGCGGTTCGGCCCGAGGTTCTCCCCGCGTGACTACCGGGCCATGTGACCGCACATCCGGTGGGGGCGGCACACGTGTCCGGCCATGTGTGCCGTCGCCGGAGGGTTCGTGCTGTGGGCCGGACCGGCGCGAGGGGCTGCGCGACCCGTCGTAGGCTCGTGCGGGTGAACAGTCCTGTGGCGGTCGTTCGATGAAGGTGGCCGTGCTGGTCGGCGGAGTCGGTGGGGCCCGGTTCCTGCTGGGGTTGAAGGCGGCGCTGGGCCTACCGGCCGTCGGGCCCGGCGAGTCCGGGCATGAGATCACCGCCGTCGTCAACGTCGGCGATGACATCTGGCTGCACGGCCTGCGGATCTGCCCCGACCTCGACACCTGCATGTACACCCTCGGCGGCGGTATCGACCCGGAGCGGGGCTGGGGGCGTGCCGGGGAGACGTGGACCGTCCGCGACGAGCTGGCCGCCTACGGCGCCGATCCCGACTGGTTCGGCCTCGGCGACCGCGACACCGCCACGCACCTCGTCCGCTCCCGGATGCTGCGTGCCGGCTACCCGCTCTCCGACGTCACCGCGGCACTGTGCCACCGCTGGCAGCCGGGCGTCGCCCTGCTGCCGGTCACCGACGACCGCGTCGAGACCCACGTCGTCGTCGACGATCCGGCGACGGGGGAGAAGGCCCGCAAGGCCATCCACTTCCAGGAGTGGTGGGTGCGGCACAAGGGCGAGCTCGCGGCCCGCCGGTTCGCCTCCATCGGCGCCGACGAGGCCACGATCCTGCCGGCCGCGCGCGACGCGATCGGGGGCGCCGACGCCGTGCTGATCGCGCCGTCCAATCCGGTGGTGAGCATCGGGTCACTGCTCGATGTCCCCGGCGTGCGGGACGCGCTGCGTGACACGTCGGCGAAGATCGTCGGGATGTCGCCGATCGTGGCGGGCCGCCCGCTGCGCGGCATGGCCGACGCGTGTCTCACCGCGATCGGCGTGGAGACCAGTGCCGGGGCCGTCGCGGCGCACTACGGCGCCCGGTCGGACGGGGGCCTGCTCGACGGCTGGCTCGTCCACACCGGGGACACGGCCGGGGTGCCCGGCGTCGAGGTCCGATCGGTGCCGCTGCTGAT
>JBKJPD010000359.1:0-4865 GCA_046595345.1 Pseudonocardia sp. | reverse complement strand
AGCCCGCACGCGGCGCCGTACCGTAGGAGGGTGCCCGAGACCCTTCCCATCTTTCCGCTGGGCACCCTCCTACGGTACGGCGCCGCGTGCGGGCTCGCCCGGCGGCCGCAGAACGGCGAAAGCGTCGGTCACCAGCAGGGTCCGGTCGGCGAACCGGAACAGGGCGGCGGGGCGTCCGCCGGCCGGTCCGGGCGGGGCGACGGTGCCGATCGGCTCGAGCAGAGCCCGCCGGGTGAGGACGCGCTGCAGGTTGGTCGCGGAGACGGCGTGGCCGAGCGCGGCGACGTAGAGCTCGCGCAGCGCCGAGATCGTGAACTCGCGGGGGGCGAGGGCGAAGCCGAGGTTGGTGTAGGAGAGCTTGGCGCGCAGTCGGTCATGGGCGGCGGTGACGATCTCGACGTGGTCGAACGCGATCGGCGGAAGGGCGTCGAGCGGGTGCCAGGCGGTGTCGGCGGGGACGGCAGGGTCGGAATCGGAGGGGACGAGCCCGAGGAAGGCTGTGGCGATGCGGCGCGGGCCGGGCACCCGGTCGGGGGCGGAGAACACCGCGATCTGCTCGATGTGGGTCACCTCGCGCACGTCGACCTTCTCGGCGAGCTGGCGTAGTACCGAGGCCTCGACGTCCTCGTCGTCGCGCAGCCGCCCGCCCGGCAGTGCCCACCGGCCGACGTCCGGGGGCAGGGCGCGCTGCCAGGCGAGAACCTGCAGCGCCCCGTCGCGGATCTGGAGGACGGTGGCCAGCACCTCGTGTTCGGTAGGGCGGCCCACGGGCCGGATGGTAGGGCCTCGCGCCGGCATCGGTTCCAGCGGCGGATGAACGGCGGGTTGCGGCTCGGTGAGGGCCCGGTCACGTGGAGGATGCGCCCACGGGCGGAGCCCTGCTATGATTCCAGTGTTTACGACTGACAGGCGAAAACTGAGGAGGCGATGATGATGGTGTCGGATACCGTGCCGGCCGAGACGATTCCGGGGCCGGGATGGGCCGAGGAGGTCCGCGCGCTGGCCCGCCTTCGCAACGCCGTGGTGCTGGCACACAACTACCAGCTCCCCGCCATCCAGGACGTGGCCGACCACACCGGCGACTCACTGGCCCTGTCGCGGATCGCGGCGAACTCCGACGCGTCGACGATCGTGTTCTGCGGCGTGCACTTCATGGCCGAGACCGCGAAGATCCTCGCCCCCGAGAAGACGGTCCTCATCCCGGACGAGAACGCGGGTTGCTCGCTTGCCGACTCGATCACCGCCGATCAACTGCGGTCGTGGAAAGCCGAGTTGACGAGACCCGGGCACCCTGCCCCCGTCGTCGTCTCCTACGTCAACACCACCGCCGCGGTGAAGGCCGAGACCGACATCTGCTGCACGTCGTCCAACGCCGTCGAGGTCGTCCAGTCGATCCCCGCCGACCGCGAGGTGCTGTTCCTGCCCGACCAGTTCCTCGGCGCGCACGTCCGCCGGATCACCGGGCGCCAGAACATGCACGTCTGGGCGGGCGAGTGCCATGTGCACGCCGGGATCAGTGGGCCCGCGCTCACCGCGCAGGTGCAGGCCCACCCCGACGCCGAGCTGTACGTGCATCCCGAATGCGGCTGTGCCACCTCGGCGCTCTACCTGGCCGGGGCGGGCGCGGTACCCGCCGACCGGGTCAAGATCCTCTCCACCGGCGGTATGCTCGACGCCGCCCGCAGCTCCGCCGCGGGCACGGTGCTGGTGGCCACCGAGGTCGGGATGCTGCACCAGCTCCGCAAGGCC
This sequence comes from Pseudonocardia sp., assembly GCA_046595345.1. Lineage (GTDB taxonomy): Bacteria > Actinomycetota > Actinomycetes > Mycobacteriales > Pseudonocardiaceae > Pseudonocardia. Next base: position 3,116 of record JBKJPD010000359.1, on the reverse strand, counting down.
GCGCCCCAGATCGACTTCCGCGCCGTCAACGAGCGGGCGTCCTGCCGCTACATGAAGATGATCACTCCGGAGAAGCTGCTCCGCGCCCTTCGCGAGGGCCGCGACGAGGTCCACGTCGACCCCGACCTGGCCGCCCGCGGCCGTACGGCCGTCCAACGCATGATCGAGATCGGCCAGTCCGGCGGTGGCGAATGACTGCCCAGCGCGCCGTCCCCGCCGCCGCTCCGAACCGGGACGGTGCGCGGTGAACCCCGGCTGGGAGGCGGGCGCCGATCTCGTCGTCGTCGGGTCGGGGGTTGCCGGGCTCACCGCCGCACTGGATGCCGCCGAGTTCGGGCTGCGGGTCGTCGTGGTCACCAAGGACGCCGTCGACTCCGGGTCCACGCGCTGGGCCCAGGGCGGGGTCGCCGTCGTCGTCGGGGACGTGCCGGGCGACAGCATCGAGGCCCACGTCGCCGACACCCTCGCCGCGGGCGGCGGGCTCTGCGACGCGGCCGCCGTGATGTCGATCCTGGCGGACGGCCCGGCTGCGGTCGCGCGCCTGCGGTCCCGGGGGGCGGTGTTCGACGCCGACGGCGCCCGGCTGGCCCGCACCCGCGAGGGCGGCCACTCCGCGTTCCGCGTGGTGCATGCCGGTGGTGACGCCACCGGTGCGGAGGTGGAGCGCGCGCTCGTCGCCGCGGCCACCGACCGGCGCCTCACGCTGCTCACCGGCCACATCGCCCTCGACGCCGTGCGCGACGGCGACGGGCGGGTCGCGGGCCTCGCCGTGCTGGACGACCACGGCCGCCCCGGCGTGCTGCGCGCCGCCGCGGTGCTGCTGGCCAGCGGCGGGTACGGGCAGCTCTACGCCTCCACGACCAACCCGGACACGGCTACCGGCGACGGGATCGCGCTCGCCCTGCGGGCCGGGGCCACGGCGGCCGACCTGGAGTTCGTGCAGTTCCACCCCACGGCCCTCTACGACGGACCGGCGACCGGGAGACGCCCGCTGGTCACCGAGGCGGTCCGGGGGGAGGGCGCGGTGCTGCTCGACCGGACCGGGCGCCGCGTCATGGCCGGCGTGCACCCGCTCGCCGATCTCGCCCCGCGCGACGTCGTCGCCGCGACGATCACCCGCAGGCTCCTCGAGACCGGGGCCGACTGCGTGTACCTCGACGCCCGGGCGCTCGACGGCTTCGCGGGCCGATTCCCCACGGTGTACGCAGCGTGCCGGGCGGTCGGGATCGACCCGGTCCGGGAGCCGATCCCGGTGACGCCCGCGGCGCACTACGCATGCGGCGGGGTGGTCACCGACCTGTCCGGCCGCACGGCGGTCCGCGGGCTCTACGCCGCGGGGGAGGTGGCGCGCACCGGTCTGCACGGAGCCAACCGGCTGGCGTCCAACAGCCTGCTGGAGGGCCTGGTGGTGGGGGCGCGCGCGGCGGCGGCGGTGGCGGCCGATCGGGGCCTGCGCCCACCCTCCGATGCCCTGGCACCCTCACCCGCCGTCCCGATCGCCCCGCGCGCAGTGGTGCAGCGGGCGATGACCGGCGCCGCCGGCATCGGGCGCGACGGTGCAGGCATCGCCGGCGCGTCGGACGCGGTGGAGGCGGCGATGACGGTCGGCGTCCCGGTCGACCGTGCGGGCGTCGAGGACGCGGCGCTCACCCTGCTCGCGCAGGCAGTGCTCGTTGCCGCGGGCACCCGAACCGAGAGCCGCGGCTGCCACGTGCGCAGTGACTTCCCCGACCGCGACGACGTCTGGCAGGCGACGAGCCTGGTGGTCGGGCTCGACGCGACGGGACGCCCCGTGGTCCAGGCCGAAACTGCTCGCGTCGGTGCGGCATGACCCGCGAGTCGGGGTCTGAGCGTCCGCGAGTCGGGGTCTCCGTGCGAGCTGGAGGTCCCGATCTCGAGGACCTGCGCCGGGTCGTCGACACCGCGTTGGCGGAGGACCTTCGCTACGGCCCGGACGTGACGACCCTGGCCACCGTTGCGGCCGATGCCGTGGCCGTCGGGGCGTTCGCGGCGCGCAGACCCGGGGTGCTCGCCGGCCTTCCGGCTGCGCTGATGGTGCTGGACACGGTGGTCGTCGACTACGAGATCCTCGCCGTGCGCGCCGACGGCGACCGGCTCGCCGTGGGGGACTCCGTGCTGACCGTGCGCGCCCCCGTCCGTGGCCTGCTCACCGCCGAACGCACGGCCCTGAACCTGCTGTGCCACCTCTCCGGCGTGGCCACCGCCACGGCCGCGTGGGTGGATGCCGTGGCCGGCACGGGCGCGCGGATCCGCGAAACCCGCAAGACGCTGCCGGGCCTGCGGCTGCTGGAGAAGTACGCGGTGCGCTGCGGGGGCGGGGTGAACCACCGCCTCGGCCTCGGCGACGCCGTGCTGATCAAGGACAACCATGTCGCCGCTGCCGGGTCGGTGGGTGCGGCGCTGGCCGCGGCCCGGGCGCTGGCACCGGACCTGCCGTGCGAGGTGGAGGTCGACTCGTTGGAGCAGTTCGACGAGGTCCTCGCCCTCGGTGCGGAGTTGGTGCTGCTGGACAACTTCTCCGTCGACATGACACGGGAGGCGGTGCGGCGGCGGGGGAGCCTGCCCACCGGCCTGGAATCCTCCGGCGGGCTCGTCCTGGCCGACGCCCGCGAGTACGCCGAGACGGGCGTCGACTACATCGCGGTCGGGGCGCTGACCCACTCGGTCACGGCACTGGACCTCGGCCTGGATCTGCAGCCCGGGTAGCCGCACCGGGGTACGCCCGCAACGGGCCGTAGGTCAGGGTGATCGACACGTCAGGGTGATCTACCGGTCGGCCGCGACGAGGCGCTCCCGATCGAGGCCGCCGACGTGGAGGCCACGAAGGACGTCGGCCCCGGCGGCTACCGGATCTCCGCCGGAAACGCCCAGCGCATCGCTTGTCATGCGCGGGCAGGCGATCGGCACGGTCATGATCTTCGACCGGGGATTCGAGCTGTACCCGGGAGTCGGCCGTGTCGGTGGACCCGCCGTATCCTGGGACCATGCTCCGCCGACTCGACCTCCGTGCCGACCCCCTGCCCCGTGCCGCCGCGCTGCGCGGTCTCCTGCCCCGCGCCGCGGTGGACGTGGACACCGTGCTCGAACTCCATCAC
>JBKJPD010000575.1:0-6134 GCA_046595345.1 Pseudonocardia sp. | reverse complement strand
GGTTCGGTCACCTGGACGAACACGCTTTGGCCAACCATCGGTGCTGCTCATGAAGGGTGTGAAGCTCAGCCGGTCATAGCATTCGACGAGAACGTCGCGATCGAGCGACTGATGTCGCGGGCGTGGCGTGGACCCGCTGGAACACGCTCACTGCCACCGGTTTGCCGGCCCGCTGGAATTTTCCCGCGCGCCGCCCAGGAGCAGGCCTATGAGGTGACCGGCCGTCGGCGGGCCGGGCGAGGAGCGCAATGAGAGACCTGTTCGACCTGGTCGTGCTGCCAGAGCCGTCATCGCACTTCGGGAGCCTGGTCCCGGTCGACCAACTATGGCATCGGGTGCCAATATAGCGACAACACGCGGTGACGTGATCAGCATCGCAGCCTGTCGAGGAGGACGAACGTGGCGAGCGGATGGTTCGAGACCGTGGCGGAGGCGCAGCGGCGCGCCAAGAAGCGCCTCCCCAAGTCGGTGTACAGCGCGTTGGTCGCCGGTTCGGAGCGGGGACTGTCGACCGATGACAACACGGCGGCGTTCGGGGAGCTGGGGTTCGCCCCGCACGTGGCCGGGCTCTCGGGCGTGCGGGACCTGTCGACGACGGTGATGGGTCAGCAGATCTCGATGCCCGTGCTCATCTCGCCCACCGGGGTGCAGGCCGTGCATCCGGAGGGTGAGGTCGCCGTGGCGCGGGCCGCCGCCGCGCGGGGGATCGCGATGGGGCTGAGCTCGTTCGCCAGCAGGTCCGTCGAGGAGGTCACGGCGGTCAGCCCGCAGACGATGTTCCAGATGTACTGGGTGGGCACCCGCGACGTGCTGGTGCAGCGGATGGAGCGCGCCCGCGCGGCGGGCGCCGTCGGCCTGATCATGACGCTGGACTGGTCGTTCGCCAACGGCCGCGACTGGGGTAGCCCAGCCATCCCCGAGAAGGTCGACCTCAAAGCGGCATGGAAGTTCGGCCCCGAATGCATCGCGCGCCCGCGCTGGCTCTACGACTTCGCGAGGTCCGGCAGGATCCCCGACCTGACCACCCCGAACCTCACCCCACCCGGTGGTGTGGCGCCCACGTTCTTCGGCGCCTACGGCGAGTGGATGGGTACCCCGCTGCCGACGTGGGCGGACGTCGCCTGGCTACGTGAGCAGTGGGGCGGCCCCTTCATGGTCAAGGGCGTCATGCGCGTCGACGACGCCAGGCGGGCCGTCGACGCAGGCGTCACCGCCATCTCGGTGTCCAATCACGGTGGCAACAACCTCGACGGCACTCCTGCGCCGATCCGGGCGCTCCCCGCGATCGCGGAGGCGGTCGGCGAGGAGATCGAGGTGCTGCTCGACGGCGGTATCCGCCGCGGCAGCGACGTCGTCAAGGCCGTGGCGCTGGGTGCACGCGCGGTGCTGATCGGCCGCGCCTATCTGTGGGGCCTGGCCGCGAACGGGCAGGCCGGGGTCGAGAACGTGCTCGACATCCTGCGCGGCGGTATCGACTCCGCCGTTCTGGGTCTTGGCCGCGGGTCTGTGCACGAACTCACCGCCGATGACGTGCTGGTGCCCCAGGGTTTCGCCCGCACGCTTGGTGCGGCCGAGAAGGCGTGAGGCGCGGGTCCGGGCGGGATGGCGCCGGCGCGGGCTGCGCATGCTGATCGTCGGTGCCGGGATGCCCCGGCCGGGTGGTGCAGGACGTGTGACGGATTCGACGCGCGCGCGTCCCGACCGTCAGCCACAGTTGTCGGTGTGATCCCTACCCTCGCGCCCCCCGAGCAGGTGGTGCTGCTCGACGATGCGGGGCGGCCGGTCGGGGTTGCGGACAAGGCAACCGTCCACGGCGTCAGCACGCCACGGCACCTGGCGTTCTCCTGCTACGGTTTCGACGCCTCGGGTCGGCTGCTCGGCACGCGCCGCGCCCGTACCAAACGCACCTTCCCCGGGGTGCTCACCAACACCTGCTGTGGCCATCCCGCGCCCGGTGAGGCGCTGGAGGACGCCGTCCAACGGCGGCTGGCCGACGAGCTCGGACTGACGGCGGTGGACCTGCGGCTGGTGCTGCCAGACTTCGGCTACCGCGCCTCGGCGGGTGGAGTCGAGGAGAACGAGCTGTGCCCGGTCTTCGTCGGCACGCTGGTGGGCACGCCGTCACCCGCGCCCGCCGAGGTGGATTCCTACCGGTGGTGGACGTGGGACGGCTTCCTCGCCGCGGCCCACGCAGGCGAGCTCTCGCCGTGGGCCGCGCTGCAGGCCCCGCTGCTCGACGCCCACCGTGACCTCTGGCCGGCGTTCGCGGCTCAGCCGACGTAGCGCGGCGCCTTCCCACCGGCCGCACCGGGGTGAGAGCGGCCTCCGTGAACCGGTGATCACGGCCAGGCGTTCCGCCTCCGCCCGCACTGCCATGGCCGCCTCGGTGCCGATGTCCTCGAGGAGTCGCAGCGCGATCGTGCCGTCACCGCCCCAGCCGGGCCCGTCGCCGGGTCGCCCCGATGGACCGCGCCGTGGTGGACCGGGACGTCGCCATCAGGCGATGATGACCTATGCCCCTCTACCAGTTCACCATCCCCGCAGGCGGCCCGAGCGCGAGGCGGAAGGCGGAGATCGCGGCGGCGTTCACGAAGGTCCACGCCGACGTCACCGGCGCCCCGTCCCGCTACGTCAACTGCTCGTTCGTCGAGGTACCGCCCGGCAGCCTGTTCGTCGCCGACCGGGAGGTCGAGCACGGCCGCATGGTCGGCATCATCCGGGGCGGGCGCACGGAGGCGGTCAAGCGGGAGCTGATCACCGGCCTGGCGAACGCGTGGTCCGAGGTGACAGGTGAGCCCGTCGAAGGCTTCGCGTTGTTCCTGCAGGAGGCGCCGGGCCACGCAATGATGGAGGGGGGTGTGATCCTTCCCGAAGCCGCCGACGACTGATCCCTCCCGTGTCAGTGCGCGACGGCCGTGCGTTCCAGCGCGTGCTCGACCAGCGCGACGAGTGTGGCCAGGCACGAGTCGGGGTTGCGGGCGTCCATCCGGACGACCGGGGTGTCGGGCGCGAGCGCGAGGGCGTCGGATACGGCGTCGCGGGCGAAGTGGTCGGTGTCGGGGAAGCCGTTGACGGCGACGACGAACGGCAGGCGCCGGTTCTCGAAGTAGTCGACCGCGGCGAAGCACTGCTCGATCCGGCGTAGGTCGACCAGCACGACCGCACCGACCGCACCGCGGGACAGCTCGTCCCACATGAACCAGAAGCGGTCCTGGCCGGGGGTGCCGAACAGGTAGAGGATCAGCGAGTCGTCGACGGTGATCCGGCCGAAGTCCATCGCGACCGTCGTCGTCCGCTTGTCCGGCACCGCCGCGATGTCGTCGATTCCCATCGATGCCGAGGTCATCGTCTCCTCGGTCAGCAGCGGCGGGATCTCCGACATCGCGCGCACCATCGTCGTCTTTCCCACCCCGAAACCACCTGCCACGACGATCTTCAACGGGATGGGCCTGTGATCAGCGGGCACGGAGCCCCTCCAGCAGCCGGGTGAGTGTCCCGGGGGTCGGGCCTCCTGCTGCCGTCGCCGGCAGCGGCGCGTGCACCACCAGGTAGCCGGCATCGGCGAGGTCGCTGACCAGTACCCGCGCGACGCCGACCGGCACCCGCAGTTCGGCGCCGATCTCCACGAGCGACACCGGCCGCACGGCCATGCCGATGATCACCCGATACTCCTTCTGCAGGTCGGCCGCCCAGCGGTCCGTCGCGGTGACGACCGACTCGACCGGTAGATCGAGCCCCGCCGATCGTGTGCGCCCACCCGTCACGGCGTAGACCGGGACGACCCGCCCGTCACGGGTCGACGGGATACAGGGCTCTCCGGTGATCATCGGGGCGGACCACCGGCGTCGGCACGGACCATCGGCATCAGCGCGTGGCCGACCCGGGAGGCCAGCATCGTCATCTCGTAGCCGACCATCCCGATGTCGCACCGACGGTCGGTGTGCACGGCGAGCGTGGCGCCCCGGCTGATCGCGGTGACGAACAGGTACCCCCCGGCCATCTCCAGGATCGTCTGCGTGACCGGTCCGGCGCCGAGCAGGTGCGCCGTCCCCCGGGCCAGGCTGACCAGCCCCGACGACGCGGCGGACAGCTGGTCACCGAGGTCGTCACTCATTCCGGGTGACGTCGCGAGCCGCAGCCCGTCGCTGGACACGACCACGGCGTCCACTACGCCGGGTGTGCCCCGGATGAACTCGACCAGCAGCCAGTCGAGACGGCTGGCGGTCATGGCCGCAACCCGTTGTCGGTGGCGGCCTGGCGGCTGGCCTGATAGCGCGAGAGTGCGTTTGCGGCATCGACGCTGTGCTGGGCGGGGATGGCGGGCGCGGGATCGGACATCCGCCCGTGGCCCGGTTCGCGCAGCTCGGGCGCGAGGTGGCTCTGCGGCACGCGCCGGCGCAGGCCGGTGACGGGATCGGCGGGTGCGGCCAGCGCCGGCGTCGGCCCGGTCGGTGCGGGTGCGGGTGCGGGTGCGGTGAGCGGACCCGGCCGGGGTCGCGGCGACGGGATCTCCACCGTCGAGTTGTGGGGCGCCGACGAGTGGTACGCCGCCACCGGCTGGAATGGTTCGGGATCGGCTCTGGGGTCCCACCAGCCGTGCCAGTCGCCGTCCGCCTCGTGGGCGGTGCCGAGCGGGGCGTGTCCGTTGCCCCATCCGTGGTCCGGCCCCCGGGTGGCGGTGAGGGTGGTGAGCGAGGCCGTCCGGGCCGGCTGCTCGGCCGGTGCCGGCGCGGCGGGCGTCAGGGCTTGCGGCGCCGGTCCATTCCAGACCATCCGGTCGGCAGCGCCGTAGCGGGCGGGCCCGGGGCGGACCGGTTCGAACAGCGCAGAGGGCAGGACCACCACGGCGGTGATGCCGGAACCGGGGGTGGCGGTCAGCGACACACCGATGTGGTGGCGCTCGGCGAGCCGGGCGATGACGTGGAACCCCAGCCGCTTGGAGACCGACAGGTCCACGTCGGGCGGGTCGGCCAGCAGCGTGTTGGCCTCGGTGAGGTCTGTAGGGAGCATCCCGACGCCCCAGTCCTCGACGGTGATCAGTTGCCCGCCCGGATCGTCGCGGTCGGCTCGCGCCCGGATCGTCACGATGCTGTCGGGTGGGGAGAACCGCACCGCGTTCTCGGTGAGCTCGGCCAGCAGGTGAGTCAGGTCGGTGACCGTGTGCCCGGCAACCGCGGGGCGCTCGTCGACGGCGAACACGACGCGCTTGAGGTCCTCGGTCTCCGCGATCGCTGCGCGCAGGACGTCGCGCAGCGGTACCGGGTCGCTCCACGTTCGTGGTGGCTGTTCGCCGGAGAGGACCAGCAGGTTCTCCGCGTTGCGCCGAACCCGGGTGGTGAGGTGGTCGAGGACGAACAGGTCGGCGAGTGCCTCCGGGTCGGGCTCGGACTCCTCGAGCTGGTTGATGATGTCGAGCTGGCGGTGCAGCATGGACTGGTTGCGCCGGGCCAGGTTCACCAACAGGTCGGAGGTGAACTGGCGCTTACCGATCTCGGCGGCGGCGAGTTGCCGCGCCAGCGCGTCCTTCTCCCGTTGCGATTCCTCGGTGAAGCGCCAGAACACCATCATTCCGGCGCAGGCGAAGAGGACGGAGACACCGTGGATGAGTGACCACAGCCACGGGTTCGCCTGACCAGCGGCATGGCTGAAGATCAGGCTCTGCTGCCACACCGATCCGATGCCGTGGCTGATCACCACGAACAGGATGTTGAACAGGAACGGTGCCCAGTCCTGGTAGAGCGCGATGAAGCCGATGATGATGAAGAAGTGGAAATGCGCCTCGATGGCGCCGCCGGTCAGCCCCACCAGGGCGCCCGAGGAGTACACGAGCCCACCGGTCACGAGTACCGAGGCGGTACGCCGGTGTGCCCGCAGCACGTACCCGAGTGCGCCGCAGGCCGCAGGCGCGATCAGCACCAACAGGTCTGTCATGAGGGGGCGGCCGAGCAGAATGCCGACCAGCGCCAGGCCGGGGATGTGCACTGCGAGCAGGCGGAGCAGGAGCCGGTGGCGGCGCTGCCAGTCCGGCTCCTCCAGGGTGTATCCGCGGGGGAGCGTGTCGAGTAACGACTTCCACATCGTGGGTCGCTCCATTCAGCTCCCTTATAACTACTCTGCGTGCGGTGGCGACTGTG
>JBKJPD010000602.1:0-4317 GCA_046595345.1 Pseudonocardia sp. | reverse complement strand
GGCGATCTCGGCCATGTCGGACTCGACCATGCCCTGCGTGGTGACGCTCGGCGAGCCCACCCGGATGCCCGAGGGCTTGAGCGGCGGCGCAGGGTCGTACGGGATCGAGTTCTTGTTGAGCGTGATCCGGGAGGCGTCGCAGCGGGTCTCGGCGTCGGCGCCGGTGACCCCGATCGGGCGAAGGTCGAGCAACGCGAGATGGGTATCGGTGCCGCCGGAGACCGCGCGCATGCCCTCGGCCTCCAGGCTCTTGCTCAATGCCTGCGCGTTGGCCACCACCTGCCTGGCGTAGGCCTGGTACGCAGGCTGCGCTGCCTCACGCATGGCGACGGCCTTGGCCGCCACGGCGTGCATCAGCGGGCCACCCTGCGAGAACGGGAAGACGGCCTTGTCGATGGCCTTGGCGTGCTCCTCGCGGCACAGGATCATTCCGCCACGCGGGCCGCGCAGCACCTTGTGTGTGGTGGCCGCGACCACGTCGGCGAACGGCACGGGTGACGGGATCGCCTTACCCGCCACCAGCCCGATGAAGTGCGCGGCGTCGACCATCAGCTTGGCGCCGACCTCGTCGGCGATCTCCCGGAACGCCTTGAAGTCGATCAGCCGCGGGTACGCGGTGGCACCGGCGATGATCATCTTGGGCTTGTGCGCGCGGGCCAGGTCACGGACCTCGTCGTAGTCGATCAGCTCGGTGTCCTGGCGCACGGTGTAGGACACCGCGTTGAACCACTTGCCGGAGAAACTGACCTTGGAGCCGTGGGTGAGGTGTCCGCCCTGCTTGAGGTCCATCGCCAGCACCGTGTCGCCAGGCTTGGTGAACGCCGCGTACACCGCGAAGTTCGCCGACGCGCCCGAGTGCGGCTGCAGGTTGACGTGGTCGGCGCCGAAGAGTGCCCTCGCGCGCGCGTTGCCGATCTCCTCGGCCTGGTCCACGACCTGGCAGCCACCGTAGTAGCGACGTCCCGGATAGCCCTCCGCATACTTGTTCGACAGCGTGGAGCCGAGCGCCGCGAGCACCGCCGGGCTGGTGAGGTTCTCGCTGGCGATGAGCTGCAGCCCACCGCGCAGCCGCTCAAGCTCGTCGAGCACCACGCCCGCGATCTCCGGGTCCTGATCCTGCAGCGCGTCGAAATCGGGTCCCCAGAACGGTGTCGTCACGGTTCCTCACGGTACCCGGACCATTGCCCGGCTCAGGCCGCGGCCCGGTTCTGTTCGCACCGCCACGCGGACCCGTGGCGGCGCAGGGCTAGACCGTCGCGATCTCGCGGCCGAGGACCGCAGTGACCTCGGCTGCCGTCACCGCGCCTTCGCGCAGGATCCGGGGTTCGTCGCCGGTCAGGTCGACGATCGTGGACGCCACCGCCTCGCCCGACTCGCCGCCGTCGAGGTACACGCTGACGTCGTCGCCGAGTTGGTCCCGCGCACCGGCCGCGGTCGTGGGGGGCGGGGAGCCGGAGACGTTCGCGCTGGACACCGCCATCGGGCCGATGTCGCGCAGCAACTCGAGCGCCACGGGGTGCAGCGGCATCCGCAGCATCACGGTGCCCTTCGTGGACCCGAGGTCCCAGGCCAGCGACGGGGCGTGCGGCAGCACCAGCGACAAGCCGCCGGGCCAGAACGCCTCGATCAGTTCGCGCGCGGCCTTCGGCACGCCGAGCACCAGGCCCTCGATCGTCGACCAGGAGCCGACGAGTACCGGCACCGGCATGTCCGGGCCCCGCTTCTTCGCCGCCAGCAGCTTGCGTACGGCGCCCACGGAGAATGCGTCGCAGCCCAGGCCGTAGACGGTGTCGGTGGGCAGCACGACCAGCTGGCCGGCGCGCACCGCCCGGGCCGCCGCGGCGAGGCCCCCGACGCGGGCGTCCGGATCGGCACAGTCGTAGAGGTGAGACACGACCACGAGCTTAAACGGCGCCGCCCGGCGACATCCTCCGGGCGGTGGCGAAGCGGGGGCGCCCGTTCAGGTCGTTGTGCTCCTCGACGTCGGTGAGCACCCGGCGACGGCGCAGCAGGGCGGGCACCGACTCGCCGTGGGTGTCGTCGTGCTCGATCGCGAGGTGCCCGCCGTGGCGCAGCAGACCGGCGGACGCGGCGATGACCGCGCGAATGATCTCCAACCCGTCCGGACCACCGAACACGGCGCCGGGAGGGTCCCAGTCGGTCACCTCCGGCGGCAGGCTGGTGCCGTCGGGGACGTAGGGAGGGTTGCAGAGCACGAGGTCGACGTGGGACTCGAGCTCGACGAGCAGGTCGGTCCAGCGGACGTCGGCGGCGTGCAGCACGACCGGGGTGCCGCCTGCGCCGATGTGGTCCTCGATGTTGCGCCGCGCCCACGACAGGGCCGCGGAGTCGGCCTCGACGGCGTGCACGACCGCGTCGGGACGGCTTGCAGCTACCGCCAGCGCGAGCGCGCCCGTACCAGTGCACAGGTCCACGACCAGCGGGGACGGCACGCCGGACACTGCGTGCAGCCCCCACTCCAGGAGCAGCTCTGTCTCCGGCCGCGGGATGAACACCCCCGGCCCGACGGCGACGACAACCGGCCCGAGTACGGCGGTGCCCAGCAGGTGCTGCAGCGGCTCGCGGGCCGCACGGCGCACCACCAGCTTGCGCAGTGCCTCGATCACCGGCGGGTCCACCAGCGGGTGGAGCATCAGCCGCCCGCGCTCCACCCCGACCACGTGCGCGGCCAGGACCTCGGCGTCGTGGCGCGGCGAGGACACCCCGGCGGCGGCCAGCATCCGCACGGCCTCGGCGATGGCGAGCCGCAGCGGCTGGCGGCTCATACCTGCCCCCGCCCCCGGTTCAGAAAAGCCACGTTGCCGCCTTCAGATGGCGTGAGCGTGGCTTTCCTGAATCTCGGATCGCGGGTCACGACGCCAACTGCTCCGCCCGGTCGGCGGCGGCCAACGCTGCCAGCACGTCGCCGAGGTCGCCGTCGAGGGCGGCGCTCAGATTGTGGGCCTTGTAGCCCACGCGGTGGTCGGAGATGCGGTTCTCGGGGTAGTTGTAGGTGCGGATCCGCTCGGAACGGTCGACGGTGCGCACCTGCAGGCGACGGCCGGCCGAGGCGGTGGCGGCCAGCTCCGCTTCATGGAGGGCCTGCAACCGGGAGCGCAGCACGTCCATCGCGCGAGCGCGGTTCTGCAGTTGCGAGCGCTCGTTCTGGCAGCTCACGACCAGGCCGGTGGGCAGGTGTGTGATGCGGACGGCGGAGTCGGTGGTGTTGACGCTCTGGCCGCCGTGGCCCGAGGAGCGGAAGACGTCGACACGCAGGTCCTTCTCGTCGATCTCGACCTCGGCGTCCTCCCCTGTGTCGGGGTAGACGAACACGCCTGCGGCGGAGGTGTGTACGCGCCCCTGGGATTCGGTGACGGGCACGCGCTGCACCCGGTGTACGCCGCCCTCGAACTTCAGCGATGCCCACACACCCTCGGGGTCGGTTCCCCTGGAGCGCAGGATGAGCGTGATGTCCTTATATCCGCCCAGGTCGGACGGGGTGGTATCGAGCACCTCGGTCGTCCACCCATGCCGTTCGGCATAGCGCAGGTACATGCGCACGAGATCGCCTGCGAACAGCGCGGACTCCTCGCCGCCCTCCCCCGACTTGACCTCCATCACGACGTCGTAGGCGTCGTGCGGGTCGCGCGGGACGAGCAGCTCGGCGAGCTTCGTCTCCAGCGCCGGGATGCGGGCGGCCAGCTCCTCCGCCTCGGCCGCGAAGACGGGGTCCTCCGCCAGCTCGCGGGCGGCCCCGAGGTCGTCGCGGACGCCGGCGAGTTCACGGGCAGCCCCGACCACCTGGCCGAGCTCGGCGTAGCGCCGCCCCAGCTTGCGGGCGTTGGCGGCATCGGCGTGGACGGCGGGGTCGGCGAGGGCGCGTTCGAGCTCGGCGTGCTCCATCAGCAGCGCGTCGACACTCGGGGCGCTCAACGGCGATCCTCCCTCCGCAGGTCCGAACATGCGGACGGCGCCCACCAGAGCTGGTGGGCGCCGTCGGCGGAGCTAGGAGGACGTCTTAGCCCCGGCGCGCTTGCCGTAGCGGGCCTCGAAGCGTGCGACGCGACCACCGGCGTCGAGGATCTTCTGCTTGCCGGTATAGAACGGGTGGCAGGCCGAGCAGACCTCGACGGAGATGGTGCCGCTCTTCTTGGTGCTACGTGTGGTGAACTGGCTGCCGCAACCGCAGGTGACCGCGGTGTCGACGTACTCGGGGTGGATTCCGCTACGCACGGGGGGTTCCTCTCGACGTGGCACCGGGTCCCCATCGTGTTCGTGGGGTGAACCGGTGCCGGAGCGTGACAGCCTATTCAACCA
>JBKJPD010000463.1:0-2768 GCA_046595345.1 Pseudonocardia sp. | reverse complement strand
CTTCTCCATACGCAAGATCACCCGTCAGTTGATGCTGATGGTGTCGCAATATCTGATCGGGATGCACTACGGCCTGACAGCGACCCTGCTGAAGGCCGTTGAGGACTTCCTGGACGGCCCCGGAATCCTGGCCGATGGCTCGACATCGGCAGCAGCGGAAATCCGCCGGATCCGGGCCGGTTACCCGGAGACGGTGGTACATCCCATGTCAGAGCTTCGTGACGACTTCCGCGAGCTTCTAGTCGTCCGTGCCACAAACCCACCCGGCATGGAACGCCTCACGTGGGCGAAGCGCGTTGCCTACCTCGTCGCCGGACGCTCGGTGCATCGCACCGGGTTCGTCCCGGCCGGGGACGCGCACTGGTGGCACGTCTCCACATTCGAGCGCGCCGTCGTCACCGACATGTCGGAGCAGGGCTACCGCGTACGCACCCGCGACCGTGCGCTGGCCCTGAAGCTGGCGACACGCAGCGCCCGGCTGTTCCGCCGGTTCGTCAGCGAGGGCCCCGCGGCGGCGCAGCAGTTCCGCGACGAGATGGGCACGCTCACCAGCCGGTCGAACTGGGCGCGGCTCTACGACATCGAGGAGTAGCAGCAGCCCTCGGGAAGGGCTGTGGTTCGTGCTCCACGATCAGCCCCGGTCGAAGATCTCCCGGCGCCAGGCCTCGTGGCTGGTCAGCTCCGGCAGCGCGTCGCGGTAGCGCTGCCGCAGTTCCGGCCACACCTTCGCGATCCCGCGCTGCTGGGCCACGGCGGTCCTGAGCATCGACCGGAACAGGGCCGGGTCGCGGCGGCGGAAGGTGACACCGCGGCCGTCGGGGGTGGAGACCGTGGCCGAGTCGAGCCGCGACAGCACGAACCACTGCGCCTGCTTCGACGGCACGTTGCGCTGCGGCACCGCCCGATGGGCGGGGTCGGGGGCGCGGAGGTTGTGCAGCACGCTGCGGACCAGACCCTTGGCGATGGCGAACTTCTTCGTCGGCGGGTCGGGGAAGGCCTGCGCGGCCAGCGCGTCGAGGTCCGAGAGAGGCACCTGGGTGGCCGAGTCCAGCGGTCTGCCGTCGTCGTACTTCGCCCGCAGCGCCCGCACCTCGCCCAGCACGACGGGGAGTTTGGGGAACAGCGCCTCCGGCCCGGCGAGGAAGTCGCGCAGCGCCATCTCCTGCAGCGCGACGGCCGAGTACTCCATCAGCAGCAGGTGGCGCAGCGTCCGCTTGATCGTGTCCAGCAACAACGCGCGGGGGTTGTCCGGGCCGTGAAGTGCCGCCGCCACGTACCGGTTGCGGTAGTGGAAGTAGGCCTGCCAGTCGCTCGTGTCGTCCTTCTCCAGGAACGACATGTGCCAGATCGCGATGCCCGGCACGGTGGCTGTGCGGTAGCCCTTGGAGCGGGCGCGCAGGCCGTACTCGGCGTCGTCCCACTTGATGAACAGCGGCAGCGGCAGCCCGAGCTCCTCCGCGACGGCACGCGGGATCAGGCACATCCACCAGGCGTTGTAGTCGACGTCGGTGCGCCGGTGCAGCCACGGGGTCTGGCGCAGCGTGCGGTCGGCGAGGTCGTGATGCGGCTCGGTGCCCGGGGCGTTGCGCCACAGGAACTTGTCGCGGTCGACGACCTCGCCCATCGTCGAGAGCTGCGAGCGGGCCTGCAGTGACAACATCTGCCCGCCGACGAGCATCGGCTCACGCGAGTGCCGGGAGAACGCGACGGCCCGGAGCACGGAGTCCGGCTCCAGGATGATGTCGTCGTCCATGAACAGGATCTGCTCGCAGTCGGTCGTCTCGAGCGCCTCGTACATGACACGTGCGTACCCGCCGGAACCGCCGAGGTTGGGCTGGTCGATGATCCGCAACTTGTCGCCGAGCACCGCGGCGGCTTCGGCGAAACCCTGCTGGTCGCGCACCTTCCTGGTGCCCTGGTCCGCGATGATCACCTGGACGACGCTGTCGAGCACCAGCGGGTCGGACCCGATCGCGGTGAGGGTGGTGACGCAGTCGGCGGGGCGGTTGAACGTCGGCATCCCGATCGTGACGGCCGCCCGGCCGGTGCCCTCGGTGGTGGCGTACCAGCCGCCACCGTGCAACGTCAGCTCGTCCACGTCGGTGGTGATGTCGAACCAGTACCAGCCGCCGTCCTCGAAGGGGCGCAGGTCGAGCGGCACGTCGACATGGTGGCGGCCCGGGCCGGCCACGACGTGGCCGGACTCGAAGATCTGCGAGCCGTCGGCCTTGGTCCGGTAGATGTCGACGCGGCCCGCCCCCTCCACCTCCAACCGCAGGTGCACCTCGGTGAGCGAGCTCCAGCGCCGCCAGTAGCTCGCCGCGAACGCGTTGAAGTACGCGCCGAAGGACACCTCGCTCTCGGCACTCACCACCGCGGAGGTGCGCGACGTCGCATTCAGCCTGCGCGCGCCGATCGACGACCCCGACAGGTTCACGACGTTCTTGAGAAGCTCCCCCGGCGCGGAGGGCATGGTGGTGAGCCGGATGCCCGTTTTCTCGTCCATGTAGAGCGAGCGGACGCTCATCGGGTCGCCCGAGCGTGGCAGGATCACGCGCTGCAGCAGGCTGCCGGCTACCGGCTCGTCCACCGGGGAGGTCACGGGCTTCTCGACGGTCTGGGTCATCAGGTTTTGCTCAGTCCTCGGTCGACTCGGTGCCGGCCAGCGCGCGACCGTCGGTGAAGTAGGGGGCGATGCGGTTGTCGAACACGGTCAGCGCGGACCCGATCGCCATGTGCATGTCGAGGTACTTGTAGGTGCCCAGCCT
>JBKJPD010000429.1:0-5589 GCA_046595345.1 Pseudonocardia sp. | reverse complement strand
CTGTTCGGACGGCTGTCGGACCTGGTCGGCCGCAAGCCCGTGCTGCTGCCCGGGCTGGGGCTGGCGGCCGCCAGTTCGCTGGTTTTCCTCGTGCCGAACAGCGTGGCGGCGTTATTGGTCGGCCGCCTGCTCTCGGGGCTGTCGGCCGGGATCTTCACCGGCGTGGCCACCGCCACCATCGTCGACCTCGCCCCGGCCGGCCGGCGCGCGCGAGCCGGGTTGCTGGCTGCGGCGGTGAACCTGCTGGGGCTGGGGTCGGGTCCGGTGCTGGCCGGTGCGCTGGCCGAGTACGCCCCGTACCCACTCCAGCTGACCTACCTTGTGCACCTGGTGTTGGTCGCGCTGGCCGCAGTCGCGGTGGCGGTGATCCCCGAACCCGTCGAACGCGGGCCCGGACCGGTCCGGTGGCAGGTGCAGCGGCTCGGGGTACCGGAGCAAGTGCGCCCGACGTTCGTGCGGGCCGGTATCGCCGGGTTCGCCGGGTTCGCCGTGCTGGGGTTCTTCGCCTCGGTCTCCCCGCTGTTCCTGGCCCAGGTGCTGAACGAGCCCGACCACCTGCTCAACGGCCTGGTGGTCTTCGCGGTACTGGGCAGCGCGACCGCCGGGCAGTTGCTGTCCGCGCGGCTGCCGGAGCGGATCTCGCTGCTCGGCGGCTGTGTAGTGCTGGGGGCCGGGGTCGTGGTCGTGGCGATCGGCATCGTGCTCGCGTCGCTGTCGGTGCTGCTCGCCGGAGCCGTCGTGGCCGGTCTGGGCCTTGGGGCGAGCTTCCGTGCCGGGCTGCAGGCCGTCACCGGCCTGGCCCCGGCCGGACGGCGCAGCGAGGTGTCCTCGGCCTACTTCCTGGTGCTCTACGCCGCGATCTCCATTCCGGTGATCGGTCTCGGTGCCGGATCGCAACTGTTCGGCCTGGTGCCTACCGCGGTGGTCTTCGCGGCGCTGGTGGCCCTGCTCGCCGCCACCGCGTTCGTCGCCCTCCTGCGGTTGCCCCGCTCGTGATCGAACGACGGAAGCCGACCCGCGGCAGGTCGGTTCAGCATCGCGCCGCCCGGGCCTGAGACCGGACGGCGCGAGTACTTCGCGTCCTGCCGTGCCGATGACGACGACGCTGCCGTGCTATACGTGACGGAGAGTCCGTGCGTGAGCTGATCTGCCGGGCGTCCGGGGGAGATCAGGTTGGTGCTGACGTTCCTGAACGGCGTGAGTGTCCCGGAACCGGCACACTCCGCCGCCGTGCCTCCGGTCGGCCGACGTCGATGGTCCGATTCTGGGACAGTTGGGCCGGGTCGGCTTCACTAGCTTCAGTTGGGTCGAGCGAACGGTTCCGGGACCTGGTCCCGAGGTCGTCAATCAAGCCAACGGAGGTTTCGATGAAGGCACTCGTATATCACGGGCCGGGCAAGAAGGCCTGGGAGGACGTCCCGGACGCAACGATTCAGGACCCGACCGATGTGGTCGTACGGGTGGACACCACGACGATCTGTGGCACCGACCTACACATCCTGCAGGGTGACGTCGCCGCGGTAACCGAGGGGCGCATTCTCGGTCACGAGGCCGTCGGCACGGTCACCGAGATCGGCGAGGCCGTGAAGGGCTTCGCCATCGGCGACAGGGTACTGGTTCCGGCGATCACCAAATGTGGCCGTTGCGAGTACTGCCAGCGTGGCATGCCGTCGCACTGTCAGACTGTCGGCGGAATCGGCTGGATCTTGGGCCACCTGATCGATGGGACGCAGGCCGAGCTCGTCCGCGTTCCTTATGCGGACACCTCGCTGTACCTGGTACCCGACTCGGTGACGAACGAGCAGGCGATCTTCCTCGCGGACTCGCTTCCGACCGGGTACGAGGTCGGCGTGTTGGCCGGTGGCGTGAAGCCGGGCGACACGGTCGCGGTGGTCGGGGCGGGCGCGGTCGGCCTGTCGGCGATCCTGACGACGGGGCTGTGGGGAGCGTCGAAGGTCATCGCGGTCGACTCGAACAAGTTCCGCCTGCAGAAGGCGCTGGAGTTCGGCGCCACCGATGCCGTTGAGGTCGGCCCGGGCACGGTAGCGGACGTCATCGCGCTCACCGACGGCCTCGGTGTCGATGTCTCGATCGAGGCGGTCGGCTATCCGGAGACGCTGCTGACCGCGGCGTCGCTGGTGCGGCCCGGCGGCACGATCGCCAACATCGGCGTGCACGGCACCCCGGTGGAGTTGCCGATGCAGGACATGTGGATCCAGAACATCACCATGACGATGGGCCTGGTGGACACGGTGTCGATCCCGACGCTGCTGAAGATGGTGGCCAGCGGCCGGATCCCGGCCGAGAAGATGGGCACCCACACCTTCACCTTCGACCAGATGGACGAGGCCTACGACGTGTTCAAGAACGCCGCTGCCAACTCCGCGCTCAAGGTGATCATCAACCCGAGCTGATCAACCCCGCGAGTCGGCACGATCTGGCGTACGAGTTGCACACTCTCGGCGCCAGATCGTGCTTACCCGGCGACCGTGTCGGGCCGACTCGCGAGGGTCAGGCGATGTAGCTGATACCGAACGCATCGATCTTGCGGTAGAGCGACGAGCGGGCGATACCCAGCATGGCCGCGGCCTTGTAGCGGTTGCCGCTGGACTCGTAGAGCGCCTGGATGATCGCGTCGCACTGGGCCGACTCCAGCATCGACATCCGTCGGGACCGGCCCTGGAAGCAGAGTTGCGGCAGGTCTGGAGGCTGGATCTCGCCCAGCGGCTTGCGGGCCACGACATAGCGCAGCACGTCCTCGAGCTCGCTGATGTTCCCCGGCCAGGCGTAGCCCTCCAATACCCGGACAACCTGCAGGCTCAGCCGCAGGGAGCGGCGACCGGAGACCCGGCGCAGGATCGCGAGCGCGATATCGCTGATCTCGTCGGCCCGATAGCGCAGTGCCGGAACCCGCGTGACCTCGTGGAAGTGGCGCAACAGCAGCCCGTACGGGCGGGTGGCGTCCATCGCCGGGGTGTCGATGCAGCCCAGGACCAGTGGTGGTGTCGGTAGCGCGACGAGCGGTCGTAACGCCTCGTCGAGATGGTGGGCCGCTACCGGAGTGAGCAGGTTCATCCCGCGCAACAACAGCAGGCTGGGGCGGCCGTCCGCGGAGACGTACAGCTCCGGTGCACGGTCGGGGCCCGGCCCGTGTTGCTCGCCGGCGTAGGACCCGCAGTCCACGGTCATGATCCTCCCCGACGGGAACGCCGCCCGGAACTGGCTGACCAGGAGCGTTCGTTTGCCGACCCCGGGTTCGCCGATCAGCAGGTGGTTGCGGCCCTGCCGGATACTTGCGACGACCTCCTGCTTGGCCCGGAGATAGGGGGACAGCAGTTCGCGATTGGCCTGGATTCGCGCCTCTGCATGAACGCGTTTGGTCGCCGCCCGGTGGTCCCTGGCGTAGTCACGCCGCGCCGTCGGAGCCACGTGCGATCCCTGACGACGGACGGATTCGGGCTGCTCGGCGACCCGTCGCATATCTGCGGGTGCACCGGTGAGGACGCAGCCGATCAGCTCCCCGCCGAGATGCACCGCCTCGATGGTGAGCTCGGTACAGCGGCCAGAGGGCAGATCGAGGTGCCTTGCGGTGAAATTGGTGAGGACCAGGCTCGCGAGCACCAGATCGATCAACACGCGCTGCTCGGCGGACTCCAGTTGCCGCGCGGCCCCGTTGATCAGCACAAAGTCACCGTCAGTGGCCAGCACCCACCCGCCGTCGGCACCGTCGGCGCCGGTGAAGCGGTCGAGGATCGCCTGCGCCCTGCGGTGCGGCTCCCCGGCGATCCGTTCGGTGACCTGCTGGGACAGTATTCGGGCCAGTGACAACTGCAGCATGGAGCGGTCCGCCTCGTGACAGATCACGACGATCACCCCGCACAGGGCACCGGAGTGCGGATCGGCCACGACAGACGCTGCCTCACCGAGACACATCAACTGCGCGTGATAGTGCTCGGCGCCGCTGATCGAGACGTCGATCTGCTCGTGCAGGGCGATCGATGCCGCAGTGGTACCGACGGTGCGCTCGGTGTAGCCGTAACCGGGGACGAGGAGGAGCCCGTCCAGAAGCCCGGCCAGCGCGCCGTCGCAGTCGCGGCGGGCCCGCACGACACCCGACGTATCGAGGAGCGCCACCGAACAGCCGGCTTCGGGGTTGGCTGACACGAACTCGTCGAACACACTGGCGGTGCAGGTCATGAGCGGCAGCGCATGTCTGTGATGCCCGAGGAAGCGTGCGGCGATGCGGTCCGGGTCGACGTCATGGCCCTGCGATCGCTCCCACGAGGCCAACACGATCGGGCGAACGACGTCACGATCGACCAGTTTCTGTCCTGCAGCCAGGAACGAGCGTCGAGCCGACTCCACCTCGACGGCCCGTGACGCCATAGCCCGAGCGTAGGCGGGTGGCGCCGGGTTGGACGTCCAGCAATGAGACTCGTCGATGCGGCCAGGATCGGGGCGGATGGCTCGTGAGGGCCTGTCAGGCCGGGCCGTCCCTGCCCCGCTATCCGTCAGTCGGCCCGTCACTAGACTCCTGACGATCACCACGCCCGGCACCGAGGCCGAAAAGGACTCTCACCATGATCTTCATCGTCGTCAAGTTCACAATCCGTCCCGAGCTCAGCGAGGAGTGGCTCTCACGCGTCGACGAGTTCACCCAGGCCACCCGCAGCGAGCCGGGCAACATCTTCTTCGAGTGGTCGAAAAGCGTGGACGACCCGAACCAGTACGTACTCGCCGAGGCGTTCCAGGACGATGCCGCCGCAGCGCATGTTTCGTCGGACCACTTCACGACCGCGATCGGCTGGATGCCCGACTACGTCGCCGTCACCCCGGACATCATCAGCGTCCAGGGCGTCGCAGGTGAGGGCTGGGGCAAGATGGGCGAGGTAATGCCGCGCTGAACCTCGGTCTGCGGAGGCGTCCGAACGGGCCCCGTAGGCGACCGCGCGAATCGTCTCGTTGTTTCACGTGAAACCGGACGCAGAACGGCCCGCCCCCGACTATCTCGGTGGGCGGGCCGTTCGATGTGCAGTGCTACCCGATCAGCCGATCCGGTTGTCCTGGGTGAGCGCTCCGCCTGACAGTGCCTTCTGTGCTGTCTCGGACATCAGCTTGGCGGTATCCAGGCTGCCCAGCGCGCCGACGCGGTTGTTCTTCATGAACGCGCTGGGGTCGGTGGCGGGAGCGTGGATGCTGTCCGCGCCGTTGGCGATTCCGGGCAGAGCGGGTGCGGCGGGGACCGCGGGAAGACCGGGGGCTGCCGGACCGTCGGGTGCTGCCGGAAGACCGGGTGTCGCCGGAAGACCGGGTGCCGCCGGAAGACCGGGTGCCGCGGGGACCGTGGGGCCGGCGAGCGGGAGCTTGAGCGCGCCGAGCCCGGGTGTCGAGCCGAGCCCGGGGAGCCCGGGTGCCGTGGGAAGACCGGGGGCTGTGGGGCCGGCGAGCGGGAGCTTGAGCGCGTCGAGCCCGGGGAGACCGGGTGTCGAGCCGAGCCCGGGGACCGCGGGTGCCGAGCCGAGCCCGGGGACCGCGGGTGCCGAGCCGAGCCCGGGGACCGCGGGTGCCGCGCTGTTCCCGGGGACCGCG
>JBKJPD010000393.1:0-2891 GCA_046595345.1 Pseudonocardia sp. | reverse complement strand
GGCCCACTCGATCCGTTCTCGCATCGCCGACGCACTCGCCAACAGGACCCACCTGAGGTACGAAACGTCCACACGATCAAGGAACGCCGGTGGGTGCGGGTCACGCGCGACATGCTGGTCCACTGTAAACCCGCTGGCGGTCCGCGGCCGCCGCACCGACCGTGGCCAGCCCGGACGACTTCCTCAAGCGGGTGCTCGCGGCGACACCACTGGAGCACCGGGCCGTGTCGAGCCGGGACATCTCCGACGCCGTCCTCGGCATGCTCTCGACCAGCTTCGTCACGGGCCAGATCCTCGCCGTGGACGGCGGACTGCACCCTGCAGGACCTCTCGAAGGGCTGACCCGGACAGCAAGCGAGGGGCCGGCCGTCACGCGACGACCGGCCCTTTGTATCGGCCCGCCGGCAAGAACGGTGTCACCGGACGCCACTCGGCGGTGGGACCAGTAACAGCCGCCTCCAACAGCCGACGTCTTCAAAATTCTCTCGACTCCGTCGAGATCTCGGTAACGGACGGGTTCAGCGGCTACGACACCGCCGCTTCCCGGTCCCTGCCGCAGGCGCGGACGGGCCGGTGACCCCGCTCTACAAGATCCGGCGGTCTCTCTGCACCGCACGGAGCCGATCGCGAACTGCACGTTGACTGACGTCCGCCGCCGGTGCATAAATTTCGAATGCATGGTTGGCGCCCGGGTGGAGATGGAATTCGACTTCCACGCCGGCTTTGACCAGTCGAGCTGCGTAGGTGACACACTCATCGCGAAAGATGTCGAGGCCGCCGACGTCGATATAGGTGGGGGGTAGACCGGTCAGATCTGTGGCGCGAGCCGGAGATGCATAGGGCGATACGTCGGCTTCACCTTGCTGATCTCCGAGCAGAGCCCGCCAGCCAGTGATGTTGTCGTCGTATGTCCAGGTGGCAAGCGGGGCAAGTGCAGGATCGGGAACGGTATTGCGGTCGTCGAGCATGGGGTAGATGAGAATCTGGGCGGACAATGGCGGGCCACCCCGGTCGCGCGCAAGGAGGGCGACCGCGGCGGCCAGCCCACCTCCTCCACTGTCCCCGGCAACGGCCACCCTGGCCGGGTCGAGACCGAGGAGCGAGGCATTGGCGTGAGTCCATTCGAGCCCGGCGTAGCAGTCTTCCGCAGGTGTAGTGCCGGTGACCTCCGGCGCCCGCCGGTATTCGATTGCGACGATCGTCGTCTGTGTATCGGCGGCGTACCGTCGACAGACCGAGTCATGGGTATCGAGACTGCAGCAAATCATTCCGCCCCCATGGAGATACACGAGTCCTTGTTCAGGACGAATGCCCGCGGGGCGGTAGATCCGCAAAGGCAGCCGTGTCCCGTCCTTAGCTTGGTAGGACCCAGACTCGATATCGACGTCTTCCGGCACCCCAATAGCTTCCGAGAGGAATGTGTATGCGGCGTCGATGCGTTCACGGCGGCCTCGCACGTCACCGACAGCCAAGGGCGGCAACGCAGCCGCGGCTGCTCCGAGCCGTGCAACGACGGGCCCGATCGCTACGTCATAGCGAAGCATGTGAACACTCCTGATTATTGAATCTCGCTGATCGAAGGTCGGCTGCCCGGGAGAGGGTCAGTAGGTGACCTGTCCGGGCGGTAGGACGGGCGTGCGGCCGAGTTCGGCCTTGGCGATCGAGCGCAGGTGGACCTCGTCGGGGCCGTCGAACAGCCGCATGGCGCGGTGCCAGCCGTACATGGCGGCCAGGGGGGTGACGTCGGTGACGCCCGCGCCGCCGTGCACCTGGATGGCGCGGTCGATCACCGCGGTGGCGGCGCGGGGGATGGCGACCTTCGCCATCGCCACCAGGTTGCGGGCGGCTTTGTTGCCCTCGGTGTCGATCACGTGGCACGCGCGGTGGCACAGCAGCCGCGCTTGTTCGATCTCCAGTCGTGACTCGGCGATCTGCTGCCGTACGACGCCCTGCTCGGCGAGGGGGGCGCCGAAGGCCACCCGGTCCTTCGACCGCCCGACCATCAGGGCGAGCGCGCGTTCGGCGGCGCCGAGGGCGCGCATGCAGTGGTGGATGCGGCCCGGTCCGAGCCGGGCCTGAGCGGCGGCGAAGCCGCCACCCTCCTCACCGACGACGTTGCTCACGGGGACGCGGGCGCCCTCGAAACGGACCTCGGCGTGTCCGTGCTGGTCGTGGTGGCCGAACACCGGGAGGTCCCGGACGACCGTGACGCCCGGGGTGTCGCGGGGGACGATCACCATCGTCTGCTGCCGGTGCGCGGCCGCGCTCGGGTCGGTCTTGCCCATGACGATCAGCACCGCGCAGCGCGGGTCCATCGCCCCGCTGGTCCACCACTTTCGTCCGGTGATGACGTACTCGTCGCCTCCTCGGTGGCGGAAGAGGTGTCAGGTCTCGGTGAGGGCGGCGTGCCCGCGCTCGACCAGCGGGGGGACCAGGTCGCCAAGGCGGTCGAAGCCCTCGCCGACCGTCAGGCCCTGCTGCGCCCGGAAGTGGATTCCCTCGAAGATCGCAGCGATCTTGAAGAACGCGAACCCGAGGTACCAGGGCAGCGGCGCGAGGTCGAGGCTGCTCTGCCGGCCGTACGCCGCGAGCAGGTGCTCGCTGCCCGGGTAGCCCGGGACGTCGGCGGGCACCGCAGCGACCGGGCTGTCCAGGCCGCGCATCCCGTCCCACCAGATGACCGTCGAGGCGAGGTCGGCCAGCGGGTCACCCAGGGTGGCCATCTCCCAGTCCAGGACCGCCCGGATGCTGCCCGACTCCACGACGACGTTGTCCAGGCGGTAGTCGCCGTGGACGATCGCGCTTGCCTGGCTGACCGGGACCCGCGCGCCGAGCCGTGCGGCCAGGCGGGTCAGCTCGGGCAGGTCGCGGCTGTGCGGGGCCTCCAGCTG
>JBKJPD010000378.1:0-2777 GCA_046595345.1 Pseudonocardia sp. | reverse complement strand
TCTGGGGGCTGGTCATCTACGGGGTGATCGCCCTGGTCCGCTATCTCGGCCGCCAGAACAGCACCATGCTCACCGTCATCAGCGTGTAGCCCCAACCGTTCATGCCGGTGCCGTTGCTACCGTTCTCGTACCACCACATCATGGCCACCACTCCTTCGTCGGTCAGCAGGCGTCGGTCAGCAGGCGTCGGTCAGCATGCGATGAACGGCCGACGGTCGAGCCGCGCAGCGCGGCCCTGCCACTCATGTTGTCGTCGAACCGATCGCTGCGTCCCGGCCCACAAGCCCCCGCTGCGCCGGCCGAAGGTCCCGTCCTGCCCGGACCGGCTGTGGTGGTTTCGGCACGTGGGCTAGCGTGGGGTCGGTGCAGACCCGGTCCCGGCTACTCCAGCGGTGGTTGCTGGTGCTCGCCGTGGCCGCCGGGCTGATCGGGATGCACCAGCTGATAGCCCACAGTCCTGCCGCCGCCGGCCCGAGTGGGCAGTCCACCACCGGTCCCGGGCAACTCGCGGGTCCCGGACTCGTGACGGTGTCCTCGGCCGTCGAAACCAATCGCGCCCCGGCCGCGGCCACCTTGGTGACCATGTCCGGTCCGAGCGACCCGGTTCACGGCGGCGTGGGCACGGCGATGGATCCCGCGGCGAACGCGGCCATGGACATGCTGATGCACGCGTGCGTCGCGGTGCTCGCCGCGCTGATCGTGCTCGGCGTGCTCGCGGCGGTGGCCGGGGTGCTGGATCGGCGCCGCGATCCGGGCCGGGGTGTGACCGTCGGGATCGCTGCCCGCTGGGCGCGGCCGCCGCCGCGTACGGCGGTGCGGCTCGCGCGGCTCTGCGTGTTGCGGAACTGATCGACCAGCGCTGTCCCGCAGGCCCGATCCCGGTTCCGACTCGCAGAGGAAACTCCGATGTTCCCACCATTCCGCACGATCAACCCTGCCCCGCCCCACCTCCCCGGCCTGCGCTACGCGGGCGGTGCCCGATGAACCGATCGAACCCGTGGGGCCGCCGAGTCGGTCCGGCCCCGGTGCTGGGGCGGCGTCGTTTCCTGGCCGCCACGACCGGTTTGGGCGCCGGGCTGCTGCTGGCCGGCTGCGCCACGCCCGCTCCACCACGCTCCTCCACCGTCGCGCTGGGCCCGGGCCGGATCGGCGCCGGAGCCCCGCAGATCGCCGCGGCCGAGGCCGCCCGGCAACAACCCGGTCAGCGCACCGTCGAGGTGGTCCTCGACGCCACGGTCGGGCCGATCGACATCGGCGGGCAGACCGTCACCACCTGGTCCTACGGCGGCGCGCTCCCCGGTAGGGAGATCCGGGTCCGGGCCGGGGACCTGCTGCACGCCCAGGTCCGCAACCAGCTCCCGGACCCGACCACGGTGCACTGGCACGGGATCGCGCTGCGCAACGACATGGACGGCGTCCCCGCGCTGACCCAACCCGCGATAGCCCCCGGCGCCAGCTTCGACTACCGGTTCACCGTGCCGCACCCGGGCACCTACATGTTCCACCCGCACGTCGGCCCCCAGCTCGACCGCGGCCTCTACGGGGCGCTGATCGTCGAGGACCCGGCCGAGCCCGGCAGCTACGACGAGGAACTCGTCGTCGTGTTCGACGACTGGCTCGACGGCACCGGCCGCACCCCCGACCAGGTCCTCGCCGACCTGAAAGCCAACGGGATGGGCGGCATGGGCGGCGGAGGTATGGCAATGGCGCGGTCCGCGCTACTGGGCGGCGACGCCGGGGACGTCACTTACCCCTTCTACCTGGCCAACGGTCGCACCGGTGCCGCGCCGACGTCGCTGCGGGCCGAGCCCGGGCACCGCATCCGCCTGCGCATGATCAATATCGGTGGGGACACCGCATTCCGGGTCGGGGTGCCCGGCACCCCGATGTGGGTCACCCACACCGACGGCTTCCCCGTCGTGCCCACGGCGACCGACGCGGTGCTGCTGGGGATGGGCGAACGCGTCGACGCCATCATCACCATGCCCGACGCCGTCGTACCGCTACTCGGGCTGGCCGAGGGCAAGAACGGCGTTGCGCAGGTCCTGCTGCGACCCGCCACCATGTCCGCCGGCGCCGTTCCGGACGCGGCGGCCGCGGCGACGGCGTTGCTGGGGCGCCCGGCGATGCTGGTCAACGCCATCCCGGCCGCCGAGAGTGTCCGGCTCGCCGCGCATGAGCCCGACGTCGTGCACGAGATGACTCTCGCCGGGCCCGGGCAGGGCTACGCGTGGACGATCAACGGGGAGGCCTACGACCCCGCCCGGGGCCTGGCGGTGCACTCTGGGCAGCGGGTGCGGCTGCGGATGACCAACACCACGACGATGTTCCACCCGATGCACCTGCACGGGCACACCTTCCAGGTCCGCGCCGGCAACGGTGCCGGCCCGCGGAAAGACACCGTCAACGTGCTACCCGGCCAGACCGTCGAGGTCGACTTCGATGCCGACAACCCGGGCCAGTGGCTGACCCACTGCCACAACATCTACCACGGCGAATCCGGGATGATGACCGTCGTGTCCTACCTGCCGTAGAGCAGCGACGCCCGACTCTGCCGGGCACGCGTCGGGCCGCACCGAGTCGTCCGGTTGGTGTCCCGGTGTGGTGCGTCGGGACCAGCGGAAGCGGGCTGACGGGCGGGTGGCGCCGCGGCGGTGGAGGTCAGGCGCAGGTGTAGTCGAAGGTGACGAGGTCGCGGGTGGCGTACTCGTCGAACGCCCACGGGTCCATGATCGCGTCGGTGCCCGGCCGGTTCGGGTGCTGTCGCTGACCGTTGG
>JBKJPD010000375.1:0-7958 GCA_046595345.1 Pseudonocardia sp. | reverse complement strand
CCGAGCTGGCCCGGTTCGCCGCCGCGCACGGCCTGGTCACGATCGCGGTCGCCGACATCGTCCGCTACCGCCGCCGCACCGAGACCCTGGTCCACCGCGAGGCCGCCGGCCGGGTGCCCAGCGAGCACGGTGAGTTCACCGCCATCACCTACCTCTGCCCCACCGACGGGGTGGAGCACGTCGCGCTCGTCCTCGGCGAGGTCAATCAGGCCGGCGCCGAGTTGGGCAGCGCGGCGGCCCAGTCGGTGCTGGTGCGGGTCCACTCCGAATGCCTGACCGGCGACGTGTTCGCCTCCCGGCGCTGCGACTGCGGCGAGCAACTGGCGGAGGCGATGGCCAAGATCGGCGCGGCCGGTCGCGGTGTGATCGTCTACCTCCGCGGGCACGAGGGCCGTGGGATCGGGCTGTCGCACAAGCTGCGGGCCTACAACCTGCAGGACGCCGGACTGGACACGGTCGACGCCAACCTGGCCCAGGGTCTGCCCGTCGACAGCCGGGAGTACGGCATCGGCGCGCAGATCCTGCGCGATCTCGGGGTGCGCGAGATCCGGTTGATGACCAACAACCCGGCCAAGTACCGCGGGCTGTCCGGGCACGGCGTGCGCGTCACCGCCCGGGAACCGCTGGTGATCACCCCGAACCCGGACAACATCCACTACCTGACGGTCAAGCGCACCCGGCTCGGCCACGCACTGGGCGGGAGTGGACTGGGCGGGAGCGAGGTTTCATGATCCACCGTTGAACACCGGTCCCTCGCAGACCTCCACCCCCGCGTGCTGGAAGGAACATCGATGGCTTGGGACTTCTGCACGGATGCGGAGTTCGGCGACAAGCTCGCCTGGGCTCGTGGATTCGTCCGTGACGAGATCTACCCTCTGGAAGTTCTCGATCTCGACCACACCAGGTTCCGCCGCATCGCGGCGCCGCTACAGGAGAAGGTCAAGGCGCAGGGTCTGTGGGCCGCACACCTTGATCCCGAGCTCGGCGGGCAGGGCTACGGCCAGCTCAAGCTGGGCCTGCTGCACGAGGTCCTCGGGACCAGCGAGCTCGCCCCGTTCGTCTTCGGCTGCCAGGCGCCGGACTCCGGCAACGCCGAGCTGATCGCGATCGCAGGCACTGACGACCAACGTGAACGCTGGATGCGGCCGCTGCTCGACGGGCGCCTGCTCAGCGCGTTCTCGATGACCGAGCAGGGCACCGGCTCGGATCCACGCCAGTTGACCACCTCGGCCCGGATCGAGGACGGCCGATGGGTGATCAACGGCCGGAAATGGTGCGTCGGCAACGCGACGCGCAGCGACTTCCACATCGTCATGGCCGTCACCGAGCCGGACGCGGACCCGCACCACCGGATGTCGATGATCATCGTGCCGACGACGGTGCCGGGCATCGAGACCCGGGAGATCGGGCTCATGAACGACCCCAACCACGACATGGCGGTGTGGTCGCACGCCGAGGTCTTCTACCAGGACGTCCGGGTGCCGGAGGAGAACCTGCTCGGCGGGCGCGGTCAGGCGTTCACCCTGGCCCAGAAGCGACTCGGCCCCGGCCGGATCCACCACTGCATGCGCTGGATCGGGGTGTGCCGGCGGGCGTTCGACATGATGTGCGAACGCGCCGTCAGCATCGACGTGCACGGCAGCCTGCTCTCGGAGAAGCAGACGGTGCAGAACTGGGTGGCCGACAGCGCCGCGTCGATCGAAGCCGCGCGGCTGCTGACCCTCAAAGCCGCCTGGACCATCGACCAGGTCGGGGTGGCGGCCGCACGGACCGAGATCGCCATGATCAAGTACTTCGGGGCGACGGTCATGCACGACGTGCTCGACCGCGCGATCCAGGTGCACGGGTCGCTCGGCTTCTCCACCGACATGCCGCTGGAGCAGATGTACCGGTGGGCCCGTGCCGCGCGGATCTACGACGGGCCCGATGAGGTCCATCGGGTGACCGTCGCCCGCCGGTTGCTCAAGGGTTACCAGGCGCGGGTCCCTCCGACGGAGCACATTCCCACCCGCCGGGTCGCCGCACTCGCCGCGTTCCAGGACTGGTTCGACGCGGAGGCGGTGCAGTGACCGACACGGTTTCCGCACCACTCGCCGCCTGGCTCGACCGGCAGATCGGCCCGGAGGGCCCCTGGCGACTCGAACCGCTGACCGGAGGCAACTCCAACGACACGGGGCTGCTGTGCGGAGCATCCAGCCGATACGTCATGCGCCGCCCACCACGGCACGCCCTGTCCGCCTCCGCGCACAGCGTGAGCCGTGAGTACCGACTGCTCACCGCACTGTGGGGCACCGCGGTGCCCGTCCCGCGGCCGGTAGCGCTGTGCGAGGACCCGGGGCCGTCCGGCGTGCCGTTCATGGTGATGGAGTACATCCCCGACGCCCGGTCGATCACCGACGTGCTGCCGCAGGCGTGGTCGGCACACCCGGATGCACTCACCGCTGCGGCCGACGACCTCGTCGATGCGCTGGTCGCCACACACCGGGTCGACTGGGCCGCGGTCGGGCTCAGCGGGTTCGGCCGGCCGGAGGGTTTCCTCGAGCGGCAGCCGGGCCGCTGGTTCTCCCACTGGGAGAAGATCGCGTGCCGGCCGCTGACCGCGATGGCGCCACTGGCCGAGTGGCTGGTGGCCAACCGGCCGGCGACATCCACGGCCGGACTGCTGCACGGTGATTTCCATCTGGACAACTGCCTGTTCGCCGCCGACCGGCCACGGGTGAACGCCGTCATCGACTGGGAGATGGCGACGATCGGCGACCCGCTGCTCGACCTCGGCCTGCTGCTCGCGCTGTGGGGCGAACGTCGGGTGGACTGCGGGATGCCCGCCATCCAGGCGGTCTCCCGCGCGCCCGGCGCCCCACCGCGCGAACACCTGCTCGAGCGCTACGAGCGCGGCGTCGGCCGGTCCGTGCCCGACATTGACTACTACCGCGTGTTGGCGTTGTTCAAGCTGGCCGCGATCGTCGAGTCCGCCTACGCCCAGTTCCGGTCCGGGCGGTTGGACACGCCCTACGCCGCGGGGCTGGAGCAGGCCGTGCCGGCGCTCCTCGACGAAGCGCTGTCGACCGCGGGCGCCACCGTCGCAGGCCGGTCCCGCTGACCCGGGGGTCGGCACTGATGCTCCACCAACGTCCACCCACACCACTCGACGAGGAGATTGCCGTGAGCGATGACTGCCACTTCGGACTCTGGTACGACTTCCGCAACCCGGGCCCATGGCACCGGCCGTTCAGCACGCTCTACCGCGAGGCCCTCGACCAGATCGCATGGGCCGAGCGCATCGGGCTGGACTCGGTGTGGCTGACCGAACACCACTTCTGCGCCGACGGGTACACACCGTCCCCGTTCACCCTGGCCGCGGCCGCCGGCGAACGCACCACGACCATGCGGATCGGGACCAACCTCATCGTGCTGCCGCTGCACGACCCGATCCGGGTGGCCGAGGACGCCGCCTCGGTGTCCCTGCTGACCGGCGGGCGGTTCGACCTCGGCGTCGGTCTGGGTTACTGGGTACCCGAGTTCGAGGCCTTCGGTCGCAATCTGCGCCACCGCCCGAGTCTGTTGGAGGAGGGCATCGAGCTCATCCGCCGCGCCTGGTCGGGGTCGAGCGAGCCCTACGAAGGCAAGCGGTTCACCTTCCCGGGGTTGCCGGTCACCCCGGTTCCCGAGCAGCTCCCGGAGCTGCTCGTGGGAGCCATGGCCGACCCCGCGATCGACCGGGCGGCGCGCATCGGCGACGGGTTCCTGAGCACCCAGAACCACCACCACCAGACCTACCTCGACGCGCTTGAACGGCACGGCAAGCCGGCGGCGAGCGGCCGCATCTTCGCCGGACAGTGGGCCGTCATCGCGGAGGACCCGGAGCGGGAGTGGGCCCGGATCGGCCAGCACGCGCTCTACCAGCTCAACGAGTACATCTCGTGGGGAGCGTTCGGGCCCCCCGATCAGATCCCCCGGTTCACCGACGCCGACCAGATCGTCGCGGCGGGTGCGTACACGTTGTGGGATCCGGCGACCGCGGTCGACGAGCTCACCACGATGCTGCGTGCGCGGCCGCAGATCCGCGACGTGCATTTCTGGGCCCAGCTGCCCGGCGAGTCCGTGGAAAGCGGCTCGGCCCGTGTCGAGGTGCTTGCCGGGAAGGTCCTGCCGGCCGTCCGGGAGCGGCTCGCGGCCGACCGGGTGCAAGCCCCGGTATGAGCCGGCACCCGCTGCTGATCACGAGCTTCCTCGCCCGGGCCGGGGAGCTGTTCGGCGCGAAGCAGATCGTCGGCTACGACGGCGGGCGGGAGGTGCACCGCTACACCTACCGCGACTACTCCGACCGGGTCCGGCGGCTGGCCGGGGCACTGGTGGAGCTGGGGGTGCGGCCGGGCGACCGGGTGGCCACCTGCGCCTGGAACCATCACCGCCATCTCGAGCTCTACCTCGCCGTGCCGCTCGCCGGAGCGGTGCTGCACACGGTGAACCTGCGGCTGGAGCCAGGCGAGATCGCCTACATCACCGGTCACGCCGAGGACAGCGTGCTGTTCGTCGACGCATCGTTGCTGCCCCAGGTCGAGCAGGCCCGCCGGGAACGACCGGAGATGACCGTCGTGGTCATCGACCGCGATCCGGAGGCCACGGCGCAACGGGTGCCGGGTGACCTGCACTACGAGGACCTCGTCGTGGCGGGCCCGATGCTCCAGGACCCGCCCGCGATGGCCGAGGACGACCTCGCCGCGCTCTGCTACACCTCGGGCACCACCGGCACCCCGAAGGGGGTCGGCTACACCCACCGCGCTCTCTACCTGCACACCTTCGCGGCCTGCCTGGCCGACACGCACGCCATCTCCGAGCGCGACACCGTGTTGCACGTGGTGCCGATGTTCCACGCCAACGCCTGGGGCGTCCCGCTCGCGGCGATGATGTCCGGGGCCGCCCAGGTGCTGCCCGGGGAGCATCCGGCCATCTCCGACATCGCCCGGATCATCGCCACCGAACACGCCACCTACGTCGGGATGGTGCCCACCGTGGCCGTTGACCTGGTGCGCCACGCCCTGGTCTCGGGCACCGACCTGAGCAGCCTGCGAGCGCTGGTGCTGGGTGGATCGACGCCCGACCCGGAGTTGATCCGGGCGATCGAGGAGGACCTCGGGGTCCGGGTGTACCAGGGCTGGGGCATGACCGAGATCTCCCCGATGGGTACCTTCTCCCGCCCGCCCGCGGCCGTCGAGGGGGACCCGGTGGCGCGGCGCGCGATCGTCCGTAAGCAGGGCAGGTTGCTGCCGGGACTGCAGTGGCGCCTCGTCGGCGACGACATGGGGGAGATCCCGCACGACGGGGTCAGTCACGGTGAGCTGCTGATACGCGGACCGTGGGTGGCCGAGCGCTACTACCGGGACGAGCAGCCCGACGCGTTCGTCGACGGCTGGCTCCGCACCGGAGACATCGCCACCATCGATGCCGACGGCTTTCTGGAGATCGTCGACCGGGCGAAGGACCTGATCAAGAGCGGCGGCGAGTGGATCAGCTCGGCGGCGCTGGAGCAGGCCCTGCTGACCCACCCGGGCGTCCGGGAGGTCGCGGTGGTCGCGGTGCCCGACGACCGCTGGCAGGAGCGGCCGCTGGCCGTGGTCGTGCCCGACCCGGCCACCCCGCCCGGCGCCGCGGACCTGCTCGCCCACCTGCGGGCGCGGGTACCCAGATGGTGGCTGCCCGAGCGCGTCGAGTTCGTCACGGAACTGCCACGCACCAGCGTCGGCAAGATCGACAAGAAACTCCTCCGCCAGCAGGCCGGGTCGGCGTTGTAGAACACTCCAACCCGGCTCGCGACTCATACTCCTCACAACCCGGCCGCCGCTCTAGCGTCCCCGGTCAGGACTACCCAGGCACCGTCCGTTGAGAGGGAGACCATGGCGTACCTCGACGTCGAGGGGACTCGGCGCATCTACTTCGAACATCACCCCGGCCCCGGCCGGCCCGTCGTGCTGGTCCACGGCTGGGGTGTCACCGCGCGCTGCTGGGACACCGTGGCACCCGCGCTGCGCGCCGCGGGCCACGAGGTCGTGCTGGTCGACCTGCGCTGCTGCGGACGCTCGGACAAGGACTTCGCCGACGTCTCGATCTCCGCCCTCGGGGCGGACGTCGCCCGGCTCTGCGAAGAGCTCGGCCTCGACCGTCCCGTCGTCAACGGCTGGTCGCTCGGCGGCGCGGTCGCCCTCGATGCAGTGGCTCGGCTCGGCTCCGCGGCCGGTGGCCTCGTCCTCACCGGCGGCGCCACCCCCCGCTACACCTCGGCGCCGGACTGGCCTCACGGCGGTACTTCCGATGACGTCGAAGGGGTCCTCAGCGCCGCTGCCACCGATCGAGCGAGCACCTTCCGTGGTGTCGCCTCGGCCGTCTGTGCGGTGCCGGTCAGCTCCGACGTCGTCGACTGGATGTGGGCGATGTTCATGGAGATGGGTCCACGCGGGGACGACTCGATACGCGACCTGGCCGGGATCGACCAGCGCCCGCTGCTGGGCGGCATCGACGTACCGGTCCTGCTGCTGCACGGGCGGCACGACGCGTTCGTGTCCTTCGACGGGGCCGTGGCCGCTGTGTCGCTGTATCCGGACGCCCGCCTCGTGGAGTTCCCCGACAGCGGACACGCCCCGTTCCTGGAGGAGCCCGAGCGGTACCTGGCCGAGCTGACCGGGTTCCTGAAGCGGTGAGCGGGTTCATGCCATGACCCGGACGTGGGTGATCACCGGCGGGTCGCGGGGTATCGGTAAGGCGATCGTCGACCAGGTCGCCAAGGCCGGTGACCAGGTCGCCGTACTGGCCCGCTCCGCGGCGGCCGAGGCGTACGCGGTTCCGGGGCAGGTGCTGGAGGTGACGTGCGATGTCACCGAGACCGGCTCGGTGCGGGCCGCGCTCGCCGTCGTGCAGGAGCAACTCGGCTCGCCGGACGTGATCGTCAACTGCGCCGGGGTGCACCGCGGGGGCCGGGTCGAGACCCTGTCCCGGGAGCATTGGGACGAGGTACTCACGACGAACCTCACCGGGGCCTTCGAGGTGTGCCGCGCCGCTGTGCCGCTGCTGGCGGCGGGCGCCGCCGTGGTGAACGTGGGCGCGGTGGTCGGGTTCCGCGGTTTCCCCGGTGACGTCGCCTACGGATCGGCCAAGGCAGGGCTCAGCGGCCTGACCCAGGTGCTCGCGGTGGAGCTCGCCCCGAAGGGGATCCGCGTCAACCTGGTCGTCCCCGGGTTCGTCGACACCACGATGACCGCCGCTCTGAGCGGCCCTGCGCGGGATCGGATCCTGGCAGCCATCCCGAGCGGCCGGGTCGGCACCCCGGAGGAGATCGCCGAGGTCGTCGTGGCCGTTGCAGGTGCGACGTACATGACCGGCGCGACCGTGCCCGTCGACGGGGGGCTGTTGGCCTCCTTCGGGGGCTTCGCGCGCTGAGCTCCACCACGGATCAACGACGATCGAGCGAGGAGAGTGCGGATGAGCAGCACAGCTGAGCGCAACAAGACGATCGTCGACGTCGATGTCCGGGACGGCCGGATAGAGCAGGTCAAGGAGTTCCTGGACACCGGGCACACCAGAGCCGTCTTCGTCGCCCCCTGACGCGGCCCGCCCGGTTTCCGCATCCGATCCACTCATCGAAGGAGCGTCATGGACGTCGGTGTTCTGCTCGTGTTCCAGAACTGGTTCGAGGACAAGAGCGACGAGGAGGTGTTCACCCGCGACATCGAGCTCGGCGTCCTCGCCGAGAAGTACGGTTTCGACTCGGTGTGGTCGGCGGAGCACCACTTCGACGACTACTCGATGTGTCCCGACAACCTGCAGATCATGTCCTACCTGGCCGCCCGTACGTCACGGATAAAGTTGGGCACGGGCGCGGTGATCCTGCCGTGGAACGACCCACTGCGCGTCGTAGAGAAGGCCGTCGTCCTGGACAACCTCTCCGGCGGGCGGGTGCTGCTGGG
>JBKJPD010000366.1:0-20463 GCA_046595345.1 Pseudonocardia sp. | reverse complement strand
CCCCGGATCTCCGCTAATCGTCCGGGTCGTCGCCGTCTCTCGCCAGGAAGGTGGCCAGCCGTTCCACCGCGTCCTCGTACCCGGGGTTGAGGTCGACGAAGGCCCGGAGCCGGTCGGCCAGCCACACGACGGCGACCTGCTCCTCGCCCCTGCGGTCGGCCAGTTCCTCGATGCCGCGATCGGTGAAGTACACGCCCCTGCCCCTACTCCGCTGCGTCTTCCCTGAGTGATCTCCGCCTGGCGGCGTTGGTCATTCAGACGTGCCTGCGAACGCCGCGTCGATGAGCGCCGCCTGCTCGACCTCGTGCACCTTCGACGAGCCCGCTGCGGGCGCGGCCATCCGGCGCCGCGAGATCCGCTTGATGCCGACCAGCCGGGGCAGCTTCTCCGGCAGGACCAGCCCGAAGAACGGCCACGGGCCCTGGTTGGCAGGCTCCTCCTGCACCCAGCGGACATCGTCGGCGTTGGGGTAGCGCTCAAGCACCGCGGCGAGCTGGCGGTCGGGCACCGGGTAGAGCTGCTCGATGCGCACGATCGCGGTGTCGTCGATGGCCCGCTTCTCGCGCGCCGCGGCCAGCTCCCAGTAGATTTTGCCGCTGCACAGGAGCACCCTCCGGATCCCGCCTGCCGGGCCGTCGGAATCCCGGTGGCGGGGGTCGTCGATCACCGAGCGGAACCGGCCGCCGGTGAAGTCCGACACCGGGCTCACGACCGCCTTGTTGCGCAGCATCGACTTCGGCGTGAAGACGACGAGCGGGCGGCGGACTCCGTCCATCGCGTGCCGGCGCAACAGGTGGAAGTAGTTGGCGGGTTCCGACGGCACCGACACCGTCATCGATCCCTCCGCGCACAGCGTCAGGAACCGCTCGATGCGCCCCGAGCTGTGGTCGGGGCCCTGACCCTCCAGGCCGTGCGGCAGCAGCAGCACGATGTCGGAGGTCTGGCCCCACTTCGCCTCACCGGAGGCGATGAACTCGTCGATGATCGGCTGCGCACCGTTGACGAAGTCACCGAACTGCGCTTCCCAGGCGACGAACGCCTCCGGGTTGGCCACCGAATAGCCGTACTCGAACCCGACGGCCGCGAACTCGGAGAGCGCCGAGTCATACGGCAGGAAGCGTTGCTGATCGGCCGAGAGGTTGCGCAGCGGGTAGTACTCGTCGCCGGTCTTACGGTCGATCACCACGGAGTGCCGCTGCACGAAGGTGCCGCGCCGGGTGTCCTGGCCCGACAGGCGCACCAGCTTTCCGTCCATCACCAGCGAGCCGAGCGCGAGCAGCTCGGCGAACGCCCAGTCGATGTTGCCCTCGCGGGACATCGTCAGGCGGCGTTGCAGCACCGGCTGCACGCGTGGATGCACGGTGAAGCCGGCGGGCAGGTCGACGTGGGCGTCGCCGATGCGGTGCACGACCGCGAGTGGCACCGAGGTGTCGAGGTCGGAGGGAACGCGCTGCTCGTACTCCACGGAGGGGCTGACCGTGGCAGGGGCCTTCTCCAGCTCGCGGACCTCGTTGAACACGTGCTCGAGCTGGTTGGAGAAGTCCTTGAGGGCCTGCTCGGCCTCCTCCATCGAGATGTCCCCGCGGCCGATCAGCGACTCCGTGTATATCTTGCGGACGCTGCGCTTGGCGTCGATCACGTCGTACATCGACGGCTGGGTCATCGACGGGTCGTCGCCCTCGTTGTGACCGCGGCGGCGGTAACAGATCATGTCGATCACGACATCGTTGTGCCAGCGCTGCCGGTACTCCACGGCCAGCCTGGCAATCCAGACGCACGCCTCGGGATCGTCGCCGTTCACGTGGAAGACGGGTGCGCCGATCATCTTCGCGACGTCGGTGCAGTACTGCGAGCTGCGCGAGTGTTCGGGGGCGGTGGTGAACCCGACCTGGTTGTTGACGACGACGTGCACGGTGCCGCCGGTCCGGTAGCCGCGCAGCAGCGCCAGGTTCAGCGTTTCCGCGACTACGCCCTGACCGGCGAACGCGGCGTCACCGTGCATCATCAGGGGCAGCACTGTGTAGCCGTCCTCGTGGCCCTTGTCGAGCAGGTCCTGCTTCGCCCGGACGATGCCCTCGAGCACCGGATCGACGGCTTCGAGGTGCGACGGGTTGGACGCCAGCGACACCACGGTCTCGCCGTCGCCGAACATCCGGAAGTACTTGCCCTCGGCACCCAGGTGGTACTTGACGTCACCTGAGCCGTGGGCCTGGCCGGGGTCGAGGTTGCCCTCGAACTCCCGGAAGATCTGGCTGATCGGCTTGCCGAAGATGTTGGCGAGCACGTTGAGCCTGCCGCGGTGCGGCATGCCGATGACGACCTCGTCGAGCTCCTGCTCGGCGGCCATGTCCAGCACGGCGTCAAGCAGCGGGATGACGGTCTCGCCGCCCTCCAGCGAGAACCGCTTCTGCCCGACGTACTTGGTCTGTAGGAACGTCTCGAACGCTTCCGCGGCGTTGAGCTTGCTCAGCATGTACTTCTGCTCGGCCGGATGCGGCTTCCGGTGCGGCACCTCGATGCGCTCCTGGAGCCAACTCCGCTGTTCGGGATCCGCGATGTGCATGTACTCGGTGCCTACCGTGCGGCAGTACGAGTCGCGCAGCAGGCCGAGCACGTCGCGCAGCTTCATGCGCTCCTTGCCCCCGAATTCGCCGGTGGCGAACTCGCGGTCGAGGTCCCAGAGCGTGAGCCCATGGGAGAGCACGTCGAGATCGGGATGGCGGCGCTGGCGGTAGTTGAGCGGGTCGGTATCGGCCATCAGGTGCCCGCGGGTGCGGTACGCGTCGATCAGCTCGATCACCCGGGCGGTCTTGTCGACGGCGCCCTCGGGGATGTCCTGCACCCAGCGGATCGGCTCGTAGGGGACCCGTAACGAGCGGAAGATCCCGTCGTAGAAACCGTCCTCGCCGAGCAGGAGCTGGTGCATCCGGCGCAGGAAGTCACCGGACTCCGCACCCTGGATGATCCGGTGGTCGTACGTCGAGGTCAACGTGACGATCTTGCTGATGCCGATGTCGGCGAGCCGCTCGTCGCTGGCGCCCTGGAACTCCGCCGGGTACTCCATTGCGCCGACGCCGACGATCGTTCCCTGGCCCTGCATGAGCCGCGGCACCGAGTGGTTGGTGCCGAGGGTGCCGGGGTTGGTGAGGCTGATCGTGGTGCCCGCGAAGTCCTCGGCGACCAACGCCCCGCTCCGGGCCTTGCGCACGATGTCCTCGTAGGCCGACCAGAACTGGGCGAATGTCATCGCCTCGCAGCCCTTGATCGACACGACGACCAGCGAGCGCTGCCCGTTGCGCCCGGGCAGGTCGATCGCGAGGCCGAGGTTGACGTGATCAGGCTGGACGACAGTGGGCTTGCCGTCGGGCTCGACGAAGTGCCGGTTCATCGCCGGAATGTCGGCCAGCGCCTTCACCACGGCGAAACCGATGAGGTGGGTGAACGAGATCTTGCCACCGCGGGTGCGCTTGAGTTGGTTGTTGATGACGACGCGGTTGTCGGCGAGCAGCTTGGCCGGCACGGCACGCACGCTCGTGGCCGTGGGCACCGCCAGCGACGCGTTCATGTTCTTGACCACGGTCGATGCGGCACCGCGCAACGGGGTGGTGGGCCCGTTGCCGTCCATCCCGGCGGGCTTCGCAGCGGCCTGCGAGGTACTGCCCGCCGGGGGCTTGGTGGAGCGCGGGGCGGCCGCGCCGGTGGCGCGGGTCTTCGCGGCTGCCGACCTGGTGGGAGTGCCGTTGGAGGCTGCGGCGGCCGCAACGGGGGGAGCCGCCGTCGCGGCGCGGCCGGTGACGCGGGCCGACTCGGTGGGCTCCGTCTCCGGGACCGGGCGAGGTGTGCCGCCGTTGCCCTCCACATTCCCGGCCGCCACGCCGCCCGGCGTCTCGGCCGGACGGTAGTCGGCGAAGAACTCGTGCCACGCCGGGTCCACGGTGGTCGGGTCGTCGAGGAAGCGCTGGTACATCTCCTCGACGAGCCACTCGTTGGGACCGAATTGGCTCGCTGCACTCGAGGTACTTCTGCTGGACACGCTGTGGACCGCCTTGATCGGATCGCGTCGTCTTTCACCGAGGACTGTGCGCCAGGTTAGACCTCGGATTCTGGAGCGGGTACCGCGCGTCGGGACCGTAGAGGATGATCTCCCGCACGTAAGGTCGAGCCTGAGGAGCCCCTGCCATGACCCGTCCGCCGCTGCCCCCGTTCGACGCCGAGAGCGCCGCGAAGAAGGTGCAGGCCGCCGAGGACGCGTGGAACACCCGCGACCCGGAGAAGGTCGCCGCCGCGTATTCGGAGGACTCGGTATGGCGCAACCGCGACCGGTTCGTCACGGGTCGCGCCGAGATCGCCGCGTTCCTCAAGGGCAAGTGGGACCGCGAGCTCGACTACGCCCTTCGTAAGGACCTCTGGGCGTTCGAGGGCAACCGCATCGCCGTCCGCTTCCAATACGAGAGCCACGACGTCGACGGTCAGTGGTGGCGTTCGTACGGCAACGAGCTGTGGGAGTTCGACGCAGAGGGCTACATGCGTCGCCGAGAGGCCAGCATCAACGATGTGAGGATCGACGAATCGGAGCGTCGCATCTTCGGCAAGCGCGCGGGCGAAGGCCCTGAGCAGCCGCTGGAGTAGCTCGCGGGCTCACCGGGATCGGCGGCGGGTCAGGGCGGCGGGAGCTCGCCCAGCTGGTTCACGACCGTGGCGCGCACCGCGGTCCTGCTGATCACCGTGCCGGCGGCCAGACCGCAGGGGGAGTCGGTTCGCAGCGTGTCGCACTCGCCCGCGAACTGTCCGTCGGCCGGGTCGATCAGCAACTCGGTGCGGGTGCGACCGGCATCGTGGACGAGCGCGAGGCACCCGTGCCCGTCGACGTTGCGGACCCCATCACACAGCGTGACAGCGGGCAGCCCGCCGAGCGCCCGGTACAGCACCGTCCGCAGATCTGCGGGGACGAGACATGTGCGCAGCGCAGTGACCGCCGCGGCGAACGGCCCGAACCAGCTGCCGGGATTCTCCTCGCGCAACTGTTCGCGCAGAACCCGCGGGTCGCGGGGGAGACGGGCGAGGAACTCCGCGGTGGGCGCCTGCCAGCTGCCCCGCTGGCGTCTGCGCGGCGGAGCGCAGAAATCGCCGGCGCCCTCGGCGGCGTCGAGATGTCCAGCGTCGGGATGCCCTGCGTCGGGATGCGCCGCGTCGAGATCCGCTGCGTCGAACTCGCCGTAGGGCGCCCGGAACCGCCCGACCGGCCCGAGGTCGGTCGGGTCGAAGCCGTCGGCGCGGGCCGCCGCCGCCGAGCCGGTGAGCCACGTCTGCCCGCCTGCGAGCTCGCGCACGAGCAACCATTCCCGCTCGGGGCGGGCCGGCACCCACTGGTGCAGCCGGTGCTCGGTGAGGTGGTTATGCGGGCCGAAGCTGCCCATCCACCATGCGTGCGTCCGGACGAGGAGGTACTGATCCGGACGCAACGGCCGGTCGGACGCCTCGACGCTTGGCTCGGACAAGTCACGCTCCACGGGGGTCACAGTGGTACCGGTCACCACAGAGTGTGGTGGGGTCACTGGACGTCACGGACTCGCCCCCCCGTTCGCCTATCCGATCCAGTCCTTGACCTGTGAGATCAGCTTCGGGGCGTCGGCGCTGATCGGGTTGACATGCAGGTGCGTGACACCCGCCTCGCGCAGCGCTGCGATCCGCTCCTGCACGAAGCCCGCGGGCCCGATGAGCGTGACCTTCTCGATGAACTCGTCGGGCAACGCGGCGGCAGCCTCGTCCTTCTTGCCGTCGAGGTAGAGGTCCTGGATGGTCGCCGCCTCGTCGGCGTAGCCCTGGCGCTTGAAGACGGCGTTGTAGAAATTCCTGCCCCGGGCGCCCATGCCGCCGATGTAGAGCGCGTACATGGAACGGGCGAGCTGCCGGGCAGGCTCGAACATCTCCTCCTCGAGGGCGAGGATGCCGCCGCCGGTGATCTGGAGCGTGCCGAGCTCGGGGGCGCGTTTCGCGAAGCCGGCTTGCAAGGCCGGGCCGAAGACCTCCTGCATCTTCTCCGGCATCAGGACGTGCGGCAGCCACCCGTCGGCCAGCTCCGCGGTCATCTCGACGTTCTTGTCGCCGAGCGAGGCCACCCAGATCGGGATGTCGGCGCGCTTGGGGCGGTTGATCAGCTTGAGCGGCTTGCCGAGACCGGTGCCCTGGCCCTCGGGTAGCGGGATCGTGTAAAGCCCTTCGTGGACCAGCTTCTCGCGGCGCCACACCTTGCGGCAGATGTCGATGATCTCGCGGGTGCGGGCAATCGGCTTGTCGTACGGCACGCCGTGGAATCCCTCGATCACCTGCGGGCCCGATGCCCCGAGCCCCAGGATGAACCGGCCGTCGGACAGGGCGTCCATGCCGGCGGCCGTCATGGCGGTGAGCGTGGGGGTGCGGCTGTAGATCGGCAGGATGCCCGCGCCGATCTCCACGCGGGTGGTCTTCGCGGCAAGGTAGCCCATCAGCGAGACGGCGTCGTAGCTGTATGCCTCCGCCACCCACACCACGTCAAGGCCGGCCTGCTCCAGCGCGACCACCGCCTCGGCATTGCGGATGGGGTCGTCGCCGTACTGGAGCTGGGTCGAAAGCTTCATGCGGTGTGCCTAACGGATGGGTTACCGACCAGTCAAGTAGTGGGCCGTCACGCCATGGCCTGCGCGGCCGTTTCTGCGTCACACCGTCGAGAACCACGTCGACGAGCTCGGTGAGGAGCTGAGCACCCCCGCCCCCGGGGACCGTTCATGATCGACCGCGCGTGAGCCGAACGTGGCGGGGGTTCTCGGACCCTGCCCCGCCCTGCCAGGTACTGCCCGTGCGCGGGTTCTAGGGTCACGAGAGTGAGCTTCCAGGTCGTCCCCGCTGCCTATGTCCTGCTACTCCGAGGCGCCGGCCGGGGTGACGAGGTGCTCCTACAACTGCGCCAGGGCACCGGCTACCGCGATGGGCACTGGGCGGCTGCCGCGGCCGGGCACGTCGAGGCGGGTGAGTCGGTGCACGCCGCGGCCGTGCGGGAGGCCGCCGAGGAGATCGGGGTGCGGATCGCACCGTCGGCGCTCGCCCCCGTGACGGTGATGCACCGTACCCACGGCAACGGGCAGCCGATCGACGAGCGCGTCGACTTCTTCTTCACCTGCCGGCAGTGGAGCGGTGAACCCCGTCTGCTCGAGTCCGCCAAAGCCGCCGACCTGGCCTGGTACCCGCTCGATGCCCTGCCCGACCCCGTCGTCCCCCACGAGTTGTTCGTGCTCGATCACCTGCGCGCCCGCGACCTCGCCCCGATCGTCTCGTTCGGATTCGCCACACCACCTGGCGGTCCCGGCCCGCCCGATACGGCGTGCGGAGGTCCTCCGTGAGAATCTCGCCTGTGGGGTTGCGCGGCAGCCCTTCCACGATGTCGACGGACCTGGGGCACTTGAACGACGCCAGGTGCTCCCGGCGGTAGGTCGGCAGCGCAGCGGTGTCGACCGTCGCGCCCGGCGTCGCGACGACCACCGCCCCGGGCGCCTCCCCCCACCGCTGGTCGGGCACCGCCCGCAGGGAGATCACCTGAGGGACATCACCCGAGGGCCCCCGGCCAGGAGCACCCGACGAGTTCAGGAAAGCCACGTCACTGCCCGCTGAAGGCGTGCGCGTGGCTTTCCTGAACCGATATCAGGCGCCTGCGTTGAACTCGTCGGGGTTCGGGCCGATACGCGTGCCGCTGTCCAGGGACTCGATGGCCGCCATGTCGTCGGCCTGGAGCTCGAAGCCGAAGACGTCGAGGTTCTCGGCGATGCGGCTGGGCGTCACCGACTTCGGGATGACGACGTTGCCGAGCTGCACGTGCCAGCGCAGGATCACCTGGGCGGGCGACTTCCCGTGCTTCGCTGCGATCTTCACGATCGCGGGGTCCTGCAGCAGCCCGCCGCGCGCGAGCGGGCTCCACGCCTCCGTCGCGATGCCGTGCTCGGCGTGGAAGGCGCGCAGCTCGGCCTGGATCAGGTTCGGGTGCAGCTCCACCTGGTTGACGGCCGGTACGGTGCCGGTCTCGTCGAGGAGCCGCTGCAGGTGTGCGACCTGGAAGTTCGATACGCCGATCGCCCGCGCGCGACCCTCGGCGGCGATCTTCTCCAGTGCCCGCCAGGTGTCGACGTAGCGGTCGGCGCCCGGCACCGGCCAGTGGATCAGGTAGAGGTCCACGTGGTCGAGACCCAGGCGCTTGAGGCTGGCGTCGAACGCCGCGCGGGTGGCGTCCTGGCCATGGTCGGAGTTCCAGACCTTGGTGGCGACGAACAGCTCGTCGCGCGGAATGCCGGACTTGGCGATGGCCGCGCCGACCTCCGCCTCGTTCTCGTAGATCCGGGCGGTGTCGATGTGGCGGTAGCCGGTCTGCAGCGCTGTGGTCACCGGCGCCTCGGTCTCGCCGACGGGCACGAGGAAGACCCCGAAGCCCAGCTGCGGGATGGAGACGCCGTTGTTCAGCTCGATCGTCGGTACGTAAGTCATATATTATTGAACCGGCCGACCGGGACAGACCTTCCCGCAGTCCAGCATGTGGGAATTGCGGTGCAGTGGCTATCGGTGCGGCGGCTATCGGTGCGGCGGCTTACCGTGGATCCGTGCCCGACTCTCCCGGCTGGATCCGTCGGCTTGTCACCGCCTGCATGCAGCACCGCGCCGTCGCGATCACCGCGCTCGTGGCCGCGGCCCTCGGCGTCAGTCTGGAGGCGGTCGGTCCACTGCTCACGAGGGTGGTTGTGGACGACGCGGTGGCCGGTTCCACCGCGGTGCTCGGGATGGTCGTCGTGGCGATCCTCGGGCTCGCGCTCGTCCGCTTCGGTGCGTCGTTCCTGCGCCGATACCTGGGCGGTCGGCTGGCTCTCAACGTGCAGCACGACCTGCGCCGTCAGGTGTTCGCCGCGGTTCAGCGCCTCGATGGGCAGCGCCAGGATGCGATGCGTACGGGGCAGGTGGTCTCCCGCGCGATCACCGACCTGCAGCTGCTCCAGGCACTGCTGTCGATGGTGCCGCTGGCGCTGGGAACCGTGGTGCTCGTCATCGTGTCGATCGTGGCCATGTTGTGGCTCTCCCCGCTGCTGACGCTCGTTGCGCTGGTGCTGCTGCCCGCCGCCGGCTGGATCACGCTGAGATCCCGCAGGTCGTTGTTCCCGGCCACCTGGTCGGCCCAGCAACGGGCGGCGGACATCGCCCAACAGGTGGAGGAGACCGTCACCGGGGTGCGGGTGGTCAAGGGGTTCGGGCAGGAGGCCCGCGAGGTCGCGACGCTCGAGACCGGGGCCCGACGGCTCTACGCCGAGCGCATGCGAGCCGCGCGGCTCACCGCCCGGCTCAACCCGACGCTGCTCACCCTGCCCA
Organism: Pseudonocardia sp.; assembly: GCA_046595345.1. Taxonomy (GTDB): domain Bacteria; phylum Actinomycetota; class Actinomycetes; order Mycobacteriales; family Pseudonocardiaceae; genus Pseudonocardia. Next base: position 11,085 of record JBKJPD010000366.1, on the reverse strand, counting down.
CCCTGGGGCAGGTCGGGGTGATCGGCCTCGGTGGCTACCTGGCCCTCACCGGCTCGATCACCCTGGGCACGTTCCTCGCGTTCACCACCTACGTCGCCGGGCTCGTCGGGCCGGCGCGGCTGGTCGGTTCGCTGATCGTCAGCGCGCAGCTCGCCCGCGCGGGGGTGGAGCGGGTGTACGAGCTGGTCGACTCCCAACCCGATGTGGTGGACGCCGTCGATCCCGTAGCGCTGCCCGAGGGGCCGCTGTCCGTCGAGCTCGACGGCGTCACGTTCGGGTATACGCGCCGCGAACCGGTGCTCGACGGGGTCTCGCTGCGCGTCGAGCCGGGGGAGACGCTCGCGCTGGTCGGCGCCGCGGGCTCGGGCAAGTCCACGGTGGCGCTGCTGCTGCCGCGGTTCTACGACCCGCAGGCCGGTGAGCTGCGCCTGGGCGGGGTACCACTGCGCGACCTTCGGCTGCTCGACCTGCGCGGCGAGCTCGGTGTGGTGTTCGAGGAGGCGTTCCTGTTCTCCGACACCATCCGCGCCAACATCGCCTACGGCCGTCCCGACGCGGGCGACGCCGAGATCCGGGCCGCGGCGCGAGCGGCGCAGGTCCACACGTTCGTCCAGTCGCTGCCCGAGGGCTACGACACCCCGGTCGGCGAGCGCGGGCTCACCCTGTCCGGCGGGCAGCGCCAGCGCATCGCGCTGGCCCGGGCCGTACTCACCGACCCGCGCGTCCTCGTGCTCGACGACGCCACCTCCGCGGTCGACACCGCCACCGAGGCCGCGATCCACGACACGCTGCGCGCCCTGACGAAGGGGCGCACCACATTGATCGTCGCCCACCGCCGGTCCACCCTCGCGCTGGCCGACCGGGTGGCCGTGCTCGACGCGGGCCGGGTGGTCGACGTGGGCACCGAGGCCGAGCTCACCGCCCGCTCTCCGCTGTTCCGGCAGCTGATGGCCGTGGCGGACCCCTCCGGGGCCCCGGCCCCGACGGCCCCCGCGCGGTCGGGTGTCGGTGGGGTGACGCCCGACCTGTGGCCCGATCCGGTCGCCCAGGGCGCGGGTTCGGACAACGCGTTGCGGGCGGCCGCCGCGTCGGCAGGCACCACGATGGGCGGGCGCCACAGCGGTGCAGGGATGGGGGGCCCGTCGGCGATGGCGGGTGCGATGCCCGCCACCCCGGCGCTGATGGCCGCCGTCAAGGCACTGCCACCGGCCCGGGACACGCCGCGCCTGGGCGATCTGGACCCCACCACCCCCGACCCCGGATTCCGCCTCCTGCGGCTGCTGCGTCCGGTGCGGGGGCTGCTGGCGTTCGTGATCGTGCTGGTCGCCCTCGACGCGGGCAGCTCGCTCGCGTTCCCCACCGTCGCCCGGCTGGCCGTCGACGGCGGGATCGGCGCGGGCTCCACCGACGTGCTGGTCACGGCCACGCTGCTGGGCCTGGGTGTCGTCGCCGTGAGCTGGCTGGTGGTCGCCGCGCAGACCGTCGTCACGGCCCGGGCCGGGGAGAGCCTGCTCTACCTGCTTCGGGTGCGCAGCTACGCGCATCTGCAGCGGCTGGGCCTCGACTACTACGAGCGGGAGCTGTCGGGCCGGATCATGACGCGGATGACCACCGACGTCGATGCGTTGAGCGCGTTCCTGCAGACCGGGCTCGCGCAGGCCTTCGTCAGCCTGCTCACCGTCGTCGGGGTCGCGGTGGCGCTGCTGCTCACCGACACCGAGCTCGCGCTGGTGGCACTCGCCGTTCTTCCGGTGCTGATCGTGGCCACGGTGGTGTTCCGGCGCCTGTCGTCGGCCGCGTACGCCGAGGCGCGGGAGAAGGTCGGCATCGTCAACGCCGACATGCAGGAGAACGTCACCGGCGTCCGCATCGCACAGGCCTACGTGCGTGAGGAGCACAGCGCCACCGCGTTCGGCGAGCGCAGCGACGCCTACCGCCGCACCCGCCTGCGTGCCCAGCGCTACATCGCCACCTACTTCCCGGGTGTGGCGATGTTGTCGGACATCGCGCAGGCCGCGGTGCTCGGCGTGGGCGCCGCGCGGGTCGCGACGGGTGATCTCACCCCCGGTGTGCTGACCGCGTTCCTGCTCTACCTCGGCCTGTTCTTCGCCCCGGTGCAGCAGCTCTCGCAGGTCTTCGACGCCTACCAGCAGGCCCGTATCGGGCTGGTCCGGATATCGGAACTGTTGCGCACGCCCACGTCCGTCCCGCCGGAGCCGGACGGGGAGGCGGTGCCGGTGCCCGACCGGCTCCGCGGGGAGGTGGAGTTGCGTGACGTCGGGTTCACCTACCCGGGCGCCGCCACCCCCGCGCTGTACGGGGTGTCGCTGCGGGTGGCGGCGGGGGAGACGGTTGCGCTGGTCGGGGCGACGGGCGCGGGCAAATCCACACTGGTCAAGCTGCTCGTCCGGTTCTACGACGCCGGGTCGGGCAGCGTGCTCGTCGACGGGGTGGACGTGCGGCGCTTCCGGCTCGCCGACTACCGCCACCGCCTCGGCATCGTCCCGCAGGAGGCGCACCTGTTCACCGGCGACGTCGCCGCCAACATCGCGTACGCCCGCCCCGACGCCACGCGGGCGCAGATCGAGGCGGCGGCTCGGGCTGTCGGCGCGCTGGACCTGGTGCGCGGCCTGCCCGGCGGGTTCCACCATCCCGTCGGGGAGCGCGGGCAGGGCCTCTCCGCGGGACAGCGCCAGCTCATCGCGCTGGCCCGCGCCGAACTCGCCGATCCCGACGTCCTGCTGTTCGACGAGGCGACCGCTGCCCTCGACCCGGCCACCGAGGCTGCGGTGCTGGCCGCAGGCGACCGCGTCACGTCCAGGCGCACCGCGTTCGTGGTCGCGCACCGGCTGGCCACCGCGGCCCGGGCCGACCGCATCCTCGTGCTCGATGCCGGTCGGATCGTCGAGGAGGGCACCCACGCCGAACTCCTCGTCGCGGGCGGTCACTATGCCGCTCTCTGGCGGGCGGGCGAACTCGAACCCGCCGCCTGAGGGTGAGCCGGAGCCAGGCGGAAACCGGGATGTCTGGATGAATTGGATGTCGTTCTGCCCGAGAATGGGCAGGAGTTGGCAGTTCGAGGGGGTGTGGGGCACGATCTGCTCTCGTGCCCGCCGATCCCTACGACGACCTCGTCGGCCACCTCGTCCGCAGCACCCCGCTCAGCCCGAGTGAGGCGTCACGGGTGGTGGCCGATGTCCTCGGCTACTTCGGCGAGCCGGTGCAGGACTTCGTCCGGCGTCGGCACGCGGAGCTGAAACGTCGCGGGCTCACCAACGACCTGATATTCGCGGCACTCGGCGCGGAGCTGACGACGTGGCGGTTCACGCCGCCGCCGCTGTCCCCGCGCCAACTGCGTCGCATCGTGTACGGCTGAGAGGACACCCGCATGTGCGGAATCGTCGGATACGTGGGGCCCCAGGACGCCACTCCGATCCTGCTCGAGGGGCTCGGGCGTCTGGAGTATCGCGGCTACGACTCGGCAGGCATCGCGGTGAGCACCAGGAGCGGGCTCAAGGTGCGCAAGGCCAGCGGCCGCGTCGCCGATCTGGCCGCCGAGATCCCGGCCCGGCTCAAGGGCTCCCCGGGGATCGGCCACACCCGCTGGGCCACGCACGGTGAGCCGACGGTCGAGAACGCGCACCCGCACACCGACACCGCGGGCCGTATCGCCGTGGTGCACAACGGGATCATCGAGAACGCCGACGAGTTGCGCGCCAAGCTGACCGCCGACGGCATCGAGTTCACCTCCCAGACCGACACCGAGACCATCGCCCACCTCATCGCGGCGGCGTTCGCCGCGGGCGCGGCCGACCTCGAGCAGGCCGTGCGCCAGGCGCTGCGCCAGGTGGTGGGGACATACGGGCTGGCGATCCTCGACGCCGAGCACCCCGACCGGATCGTCGTCGCCCGCAACGGCAGCCCGGTGCTGCTGGGAGTCGGGGAGAAGGAGATGTTCGTGGCGTCCGACGTCGCGGCGCTCATCGGTTACACCCGCCAGGTCGTCTACCTCGACGACGGCGAGCTCGCGACGATCACCGCGAACGGCTACCGCACCTACACCCTCGACGACCGGTCGACGGCCAAGAGCCCGTCCACGATCGACTGGGACGTCGTCGGCGCCGAGATCGGCGACCACGCGCACTTCCTGATCAAGGAGATCCAGGAGCAGCCGCGCTCGATCGAGCGGGCGCTCAAGGGTCGCATCGACGAGCGCTTCGACACCGCGCACCTCGGCGGGCTCAACCTGACGGTGCGCGAGGCGCGCGAGATCCGCCGCGTCAAGATCCTCGGCTGCGGGAGCGCCTGCTACGCCGGGGAGCTCGGTGCGCAGCTGATCGAGGACCTGGCCAGGGTGCCGGCCACCGCGGAGCCGGCGTCGGAGTTCCGCTACCGCAACCCGGTGGTGGAGCCGGACACGCTCTACATCGCGGTCAGCCAGTCCGGCGAGACCGTCGACACCCTCGCCGCGGTGCAGGAGCTGCAACGCAAGGGCGGCCGGGTGATCGGCATCATCAACGTCGTGGGCTCGACGATCGCCCGCCAGGTCGACGGCGGCATCTACCTGCACGCGGGGCCGGAGATGTCGGTGGCGGCGACGAAGTCGTTCACCTCGACGGTCACGGCGTTCGCGCTGCTCGCACTGCACCTGGGCCGCATTCGTGATCTCGCGCCATCCGAGGGTCGCCGGATCATCGCCGGGCTCAACGCGCTGCCCGGCCAGATCGCGGAGATCCTGGAGCAGGGGTCGGTGATCGCGGATGTGGCGAAGGAGATCGCGCGGAGCGGCAGCGTCCTGTTCGTCGGGCGCCGGCGCGGCTGGCCGGTGGCGCGGGAGGGCGCGCAGAAGCTCAAGGAGATCTCCTACATCCACGCGGAGGCCTACCCGTCGGCAGAACTCAAGCACGGCCCGCTGGCACTGGTCAGCCCGGAGCTGCCGACCGTGGCCGTCGTGCCCGACGACGACCTGCTCGACAAGAACACCTCGACACTCTCGGAGATCAAGGCGCGCAAGGGCCCGGTGATCGCGCTGGCGCACCGCGAGCTGCCCCCCGAGCTCGCTGACCGGACGATCGTGATCCCGCGCAACGAGCCGGAGCTGGATCCGATCCTGCTGTCGATCCCGCTGCAGCTGCTCGCCTACCACGCCGCGGTGGCGCTGGGGCGTGACGTCGACAAGCCGCGCAACCTGGCCAAGAGCGTCACAGTCGAGTAGTCGCAGAGCGACCCACCGCGCGAGGTCACCGGGTCGAGCGTGTGGTTCCGGTGAGCCACGGGCACATCGGGGTGATCAGCCCGATGGTCATCGGCACGTGCGGGTGGCCGACGTAGTCCTCCACCGGGCCGTCGGTGCTCCAGCCGAGGCGGTGGAAGAACCGCTCGTTGGCCACCTGTACGTGCGCCCGCATCAACCGGCCGCCGAGCGCTCTCGCGGTCGCCACCGCGTAGTGCACCAGCGGCCCACCGACGCGTGCGGCGCGGAACTCGGGCAGCACGGCCAGCCGGTCTCCCAGCCACTCGCCGGGTGCCGTGGGGTAGAGCCGGACGGTGCCCGCCGCGCGCGCGGAGTGGCACGCGAGGACGTGCACGACGTCGTCACGGGCGTCGTTGGCATCCACATCGGAGGTCGGGAAGACGCCCTGCTCCTCGACGAACACGGCGTGCCGGATCCGGTGGTGCTCGGCTATCGCCGCGATGTCGCGGACCGGCCGACAGAGCACCGGGTCGATGCCCACGAGCGCGCTCACCGGCTCAGCGGGCGGGATGCGTCGCAGCGCGGGCGGGGATGTCACTCGGGACGCCTTCCGATCTGCAGCAGCGGAGCCGCGCCGGGCGCGCCGGTGCCGGTGGGCCCGCACGGGGCGGGCGACCCGACCTGCTGCACGAGGTTGAGCGACGAGCATGCCTGGCAGCGGGCGCAGCCTGCGACGGCGGTGTCGGCTCCCAGGCCGCGCTCGGCCAGGAAGCCCGCGACCTTGCGGTAGATCGGTTCTGTGTACTCCCGTGACGGCGCCGGCAGGTTCTCCAGCAGCGAGCCCGCCACCGGCCGCAGGGGCACGACGAACGGGTAGACGCCGATGTCGATCGCGCGCTTGCACGCCGCCACCGTCAGATCGGGGTCCTCACCCAGACCGAGGATGACGTAGGTGGAGACCCGGCCCTCGCCGAACAGCTTCACGGCGTACTCCCAGGTGCGGAAGTAGGTCTCGATGCCGGTGCGGAACTTGCCGGGGGCGACGCGCGCGAGCACGGCCGGGTCGAACGTCTCGATGTGGATGCCGAGGGCGTCGACGCCCATGTCGTGGACCTGGTCGATGGTCGACAGGTCACGCGGGGGCTCGAACTGGACCTCCACGGGCAGCCCGGCGGCCTCCTTGACGGCCTGGCCGCACCGAGCGACGTAGAGCGCGCCGCGGTCGGGGGCCATCGAGGAGCCGGTGGTGAGCGTGGCGTCGACGGCGCCGTCGAGCTCCTTGGCCGCCACGGCCACCTCGGCGAGCATCTCGGGGGTCTTCTTCGCGATGGTGGCGCCCGAGGCCAGCGAGATCCCGATGCCGCAGAATCCGCACTGGTCGGAGTTGCCCCAGTAGTTGCAGGCCTGCACGACCGTGGAGGCCAGTGAGTCCAGGTGCAGCAGCGCGATCTGGTGATAGGGGATGCCGTCGGCGGTCTCGAGGTCATAGAACCGGGGCCGGGAGGTGCCGGCGACCGATGCGAGCTTGACGCCGTCGCGATAGATGCCCTGGCCGTCGTCCTCGGCGCGCAACGAGTACGGCGACGACGTGCTCGGGGGCACTGTGACGGGCACGCCCTCGATCCACATCATTCCGGAGTCCGTTGGCCCGGCGCCGCCCGTGCGGGTGGTCTCCAGGTCCGTCTCGATGCGCAGGCCGACGCTCTGCAGCTCCATGATCAGCTCTGCCACGGAGTCGACCGGCGCTCCGCCTGCGCTCTGCGCAGGGTCGGTCCTTCGGCTGCCGTCGACCACCGTCATTCGCCGCCCCGTCCACTGAAGTGTTTGTCCGTGTCATATAGGAAACCTCAAGTGGCCGTCGTGTCAAGCTTGTGGGCCGTCGGGTGACGCACGGCTCGCGGCCGACTATCCCTCGATGAGCAGCCGGGCGCGGCGCGAGACGATCTCCGGGCGCCGCCGGTCGCCCGGTGCGAGCAGCTCCACGAGCCGGTCGTGTACCTCGAGATCGGTGCGGCCCAACGGATGTGTCGCGAAGTTGACGAGCAGGTCGGCATCGTCGGTGTCGAGCACCGCGCGGCGCAAGCCGGCTTCCAGCTCGTCGCGCAGTTCGCGGATCTCCGGCGCGTCAGAGCGTGGGAGCAGTGGGCCGCCGCACAGCCGCAGCGCATGCCCGGGCCGCCCGCCGCGCAGCGCCTTGCGCACGGACTCGAAGTCGGAGTCGATCGCCGCGTCGAGGCGGTACGGGCGGGTGCGCAGTACCTCGGCTCCGATGAGGCCGCGCAACCGCAGGATCTCGCCGCGGACGGTGGTCGGGTTGCCTGCGTCGCCGTAGAGCAGCAGTGCGAGACGCTCGGCGGACAACCCGTCGGGATGCAGGGCCAGCATCGTGAGGAGCTCCGCCGGCCGCAGCGTCAGCGGGATCGGCCTGCCGTTGAGGATGACCGCGGGCGTCTTCTCGCCCATGAGCTGCAGGGAGAGGACGCTGCGTCGGGTGCTTGTGGCGCGGCGAGGGGGCCTCAGCAGGAAGCCCTCGGCGAGCGGCTCGACCAGCATCTCGCGGCCGTCGTCGAGGCGGATCCGATACGCGCCCGGGGGCAGCGCGATCCGGGCCGGCCAGGAGCCGTACGGCTCGCCCGCCAGGATCCTCCCCGACGGCGTCACGAGTGCGCCCGACCGGCCGCGCAGGTTCACCAGATGCGGCATGTTGCGGACGCGCATCCGCTCGTCGGCGATGGCGAGGCGCACCCGGAGCTGGTTCTCCGCGAGCTGTGCGGTGGCCGAGACGAGCTGCACCATCGCCGGGTGCACGGTGTGCAGCGGGCCGCTGATGTCGATCGCACCCAGGATCTCGCCGGTGTCGGGATCGTGTACGGGGGCCGCGGCGCACGTCCACACGTGGCAGGCGCGGACCAGGTGCTCGGCGGAGTGGATCTGGACAGGAGCGTCGACGGCGAGCGTGGTGCCCATGGCGTTGGTGCCGATCGCGTCCTCGCTCCACCGTATGCCGGGCGACAGCCCGATCGTGTCGGCGGAGCGCAGCAGCGCCGCTGCTCCCTCGCGCCACAGGACGGTGCCGTCCGCATCGGTGACCAGCATCACGTGCATGGCCTCGTCGGCGATGCTCACCAGCGTGCTGCGCAGCAGCGGCATGACCACGTTGAGCGGGTGGGCGGCGCGCATGTCGGGCAGGTCGGCGTCGGAGATGACGACCGGGGGCGCGGGCCGGTCCGGGTCGACGTGCGCGGCCAGGCTGCGCCGCCAGGACTCCGACACCAGCAATCGGGGCTGGATCGCCGCGTCATCGTTCCCGAGGACCGCCTCGAAGATCTCGTGCAGCTCGTGGGCATGCTCGACCGGGTCGTGTGCGCGGTTCAACGTCATCAGTACTCCGAGCGTCAACGCCCCAGGACGGGATCATCATCGCCCAGTGCTCCGGGTGCGGCAAGACGCCCGCCGCACGTGCAACGTTCAGGCAACGGAACGGTTCCTAGCCTCTGGCCCAATCATTGCCTATCCGAACAGGGAGGTTGCCCGTGACGACGGACGCCGTGCTCAACACCGCAGTGGTCGACAGTCGGGCCCCCGACCCCGGGACGAGCACGCCGGTGGCGCTGCGCACCGCGCGCCTGCTGATCGTCGACGGTGAGGCGATCGTCCGCTTCGGGTTGCGCCAGTTGTTCGCCACCGACCCGCACCTCGCCGTGATCGGTGAGGCGGCCACCCCGCGCGACGCGCTCGTGATCGCCGACCGCTGCCCGCCGGACCTGGTGGTGCTCGACATCGACCTCGGTCGCGGCGACGCGGCGGGTGTGGAGCTCGCCAGGATGCTGTTGGAACGCCATCGCGGCGTGCGGGTGCTCGTGCTGACCGGGTGTCGCGACCGCGAGGTCATGATGCGGACGGTGCGCCTCGGCGTGCACGGCTACGTGCGCAAGGGCGCCGAGACCGCCGACATCCTCCGCGCGGTGCACACGCTGTTGCGTGGCGAGAGTGTGTTCGACTCCGGCGGGGTCGGCTCGGTCGTCGTGGACGTCCTGCGCGACGAGGACCGGCCCGCGGTTCGCGCGTTCGGTAGCGCGATGCTCACCGAGCGGGAGAACCAGGTGCTGCGGCTGCTGGCCGTCGGCATGTCCAACCGGGAGATCGGCCGCCGCTTGGTGATCAGCGAGGCCACGGTGAAGTTCCACGTACGCAACCTGCGCGACAAGCTCGAGGTCCGGCGCCGCACGGAGATCGTGTACACCGCCACCCGCCAAGGGATCGTGTGACCGGCCCGTTCTCGACCCACCGGTGTCGACGATAGGTGTGGCTCGTTTACGATGGTGCATGTGGAGGCTGCCGATCGGGGTGCGTGGGAACCGATCGTCGGAGCGATCGGGCCGAAGGTCCGGGAGGCCCGCCACGGGCTGGGGTTGTCGTTGCAGCAACTCGCGGCACGCTCGGCGGTGTCGGCCGCGGCGATCCACAAAGTGGAGCGCGGCGACATGGTTCCGACGATCACCACCCTGCTGAAGCTCTCCGGCGCGCTCGGCCTTCCGATCGCCCATTTCGTGGACGACGGGGCCCGGCAGGCCCCGGTCGCGGTGCACGTGCGCTCCGGTGCGCGGCCGGCGACGCTGCCCGACTGGGCGCCGGCCGCGCGGGGCGTGATGGGCGAGACGCTCGCGTGCCCGGGTGAGCGGTTCCGGGCCGGTGGGGTGCTGGCCGTCGTCGAACCGGGTGGTGGGAGCGGGGACACCCGGCCGCTGCGTCCTGGTGAGGAAGTCGTGTTGGTACTGGAGGGCGCGTTGCAGGTCGATGTCGCGGGGGAGCGCTACGCGGTCGACGCGGGCGACGCGCTGCACTATCCCACCGACCGACCGCACGAATGGCACAACACCGGGCCCGACGTCGCCCGTGCGGTGTGGTTCACGGTGCGCCGGTGAGAGAGACCCTCGGCGACATCGTCGACTCCGTGCTCGCCAACCCCGGACTGCGCTCCAAGGCCGAGATCAGGCTGGTCGGGGACGTGCTGGGCGGCACCGACTGGATCGGTGGCCCCGGTGACGACGGCGCCGTGGTCGAGGCGGGCGGCCAGCGCGTCATCGCCTGTGGGGAGGCGATGTTTCCGCCGTTCGTCGCGGCCGATCCGCGCGCTGCAGGGTTCGCCGCCGTGCTCACCAACGTCAACGACCTGGCCGCGATGGGCGCGCTGCCACTCGGAATCGTCGACACCGTCGTCGGCTCCGAGACGGTGGCCCGCGCGGTGCTCGAGGGCATGCGTGAGGCGTCGCTGCTGCTCGACGTGCCGATCATCGGTGGGCACCTGACGGTGCACGACGGCCCGCCCGCGGTGTCGGCGTTCGGGGTGGGCCATGCCCCGTCGCCGCTGTCGGTGACCCGCGCAGCGCCCGGGCAGTCGCTCGTGGTCGCAGCGGCGTTGGACGGGGAGATGCGGGCCGATTTCCCCTACTTCCCCGCGTTCCGCGCGCGCGGTGACCGGTGTGCCGGCGACGTCCGGGTACTCGCCGAGCTGGCTGCTTCAGGGGTGTGCGTAGCGGCGAAGGACATCAGCATGGCGGGGCTGCTGGGCTCGCTGGCGATGCTGCTGGAGTGCAACGGCCTGGGTGTCACGGTTGATGTCGACGTCGTGCCCACGCCCACCGGGGTGCCGCTGACCCGCTGGCTGAACTGTTTCCCCAGCTTCGGCTTCCTGCTCTGCGTGCCGCCCGGCCGGGAGCACGAGTGCGTCGCGGCGTTCGCCGCCCGGGACCTCGCCGCGGCCGTCGGCGGAACGCTGGACGACAGTGGCGAACTGGCCGTCACGGCGGCCGGCGAGCGGGCGACGGTGCTGCGGCTCGACGAGTTCCGGGTGACCGGCCTGCCCCGCTGAGTGCCGTCAGCCCCCGGAC
>JBKJPD010000090.1:0-2523 GCA_046595345.1 Pseudonocardia sp. | reverse complement strand
CGATGGCGTGGCTCGCAGGGCAGGCGCTCGAGCGTCTGGAATGGTGGCACCGACGAGGAGAGGACCCGACATGGCCGGTACGACACGAGGATTCCTCGGGCGCAGCCGCGCCGAACGAGATCCGCGACTGCCTCCTGGCCAGTACGACGCGCGCGACGAATGGCCCGTGCTGCACGCCGAGGCGACACCCCGGATCGGCACCGAGCGGTGGACGTTCACCATCGAGGGACTCGTCGAGCGCGAGGCCGGCTGGACATGGGACGAGATCCAGGCACTGCCCCGCTCCCGCTACGCAGGCGACATCCACTGCGTCACCACCTGGTCGAAGCTGGGCATGACCTTCGACGGCGTCTCCGTGGACACGCTGCTCGCCGCGGCCGGTCCGCTGCCGGGCGCCACCCACGTCGTCGCCACCACCCACAGCGGGTACACCACCAACCTGCCGCTCCCCGACATCATCGGAGGGAAGGCGTGGGTCGTCTGGGACGCCGACGGCACGCCGCTCACGACCGAGCACGGCGGCCCGGCCCGGCTGCTCGTGCCACATCTGTACTTCTGGAAGAGCGCCAAGTGGGTGTCCGGGCTGCGTCTGCTCGACCACGACGAGCAGGGTTTCTGGGAGCGCAACGGCTACCACGACCGCGGCGACCCCTGGTCCGAGCAGCGCTACCAGGGCGACTGATGACAGCACCGGCGGAGCGCACACCGGCACCCGGCGACACCACCCACCGGCGGACGCTGCGCTGGCAGACCGCGCGCGTGCTGTCGGTTCGCGACGAGACCGCGCGAGCACGCACGTTCCGGCTCGCGCTACCCGATCCACGACCGCACCTGGCGGGCCAGCACTACGTCCTACGGCTCACCGCCCCCGACGGCTACACCGCATCGCGCTCCTACTCGGTCGCGTCCGCACCGGGCCCTTGTGTCGATGACAGCTCCGCTCATGCTCCACCGCGCGACAGCGACCGCTCCGCCGTCGCTCCGCGGAGCGATGAGATCGAGCTGACCGTCGAGAAGCTCGACGGCGGCGAGGTCTCGGAGTACCTGCACGACGTCGTCGAGCCGGGTGACGAACTGGAGGTGCGCGGCCCGATCGGTGGGTTCTTCGCGTGGCCCGGCGACACCCCGGCACTGCTGGTCGGCGGCGGCTCCGGGGTGGTACCGCTGATGGCGATGCTGCGCCAGGCCCGCCGCGACGGGAAACCCGACCTGATCCGGATGGTCGTCTCGACCCGCTCGCCCGCCGACCTCTACTACGCCGCCGAGATTCCCGGCCCACAGACCACGATCGTCCACACCCGCGTGGCACCGCCGGGCTCCGCGCGTCCTGTGGGTCGGCTGACGGCGCCGGATCTCGCCCCGCTCGTGCGCGGCGGGGAGGACGTCTTCGTCTGCGGATCCCCTGCCTTCTGCGACGCCGCAACGCGACACTGGTCCAGGTGGGGGTAACGGTCGAGAAGATCCGACTGGAGGGCTTCGGCCCGTCCGGGTAACCCGACATGGTCAGACGGTGATCGCGGGGCGCGGTCGGGCGACAAGCGGATGACACTTTCGGGTGAGTTCGCCGTGCCATACGCGACGCACCGGTGATCACGCGCCAAGCTGGCCCCATGCAGCGCAAGCCACTGGTCGCGGCCATCCTCATCGGTGCCGTGGTCGGCGCCGTCGCACTCGGCGGGGCCACCGCCGCGGCCGCATCGTCAGACGTTCCCACGAACCGCGGGTGGGACACGAGCAACCGCGGGTGGGACACGACACGTCCTGCCGAACTCGGCCCGCCCCCGCGCTGACCCACGCGCACCCTCCGGATCCGCCGCCGTCGAACCACCCCCTGGTGTGAGGGCGGCTTCGTCTCAGCCCCCGCCGCGGAGCCCCCAACTGTTGGCCCGGTCGGTCGGGTCGGCGTCGGCGATCAGGCGGTACATCTGCGCCGCAGCCCGGGAGAACCCGTCCGGTAGCCCGACGGCCGCGACCGCGTCCGCGGCCTCCTCCATCTCCCCCACCCAGCGCCACGCCTTCGCGCCGTCGGGTACCGCCGGATGGTCCACCCCGGTGCGGGTGAGCTCGGCGCGCAGTGCGTCGTCGACTCCATAGCCGCGCGCTGCGGCATCCATCGCCATCCACAACGCCGGCAACGCCTTGCTCTGCAACCCGAAACACGCCTTCAGCGCGCTGGCCGGGCCGAGCTCGCCACCGAGCACCCGCGCCTCGAACGGCGATCCCGCGAACAACTCCGCGATCACCGGGGCCGCCGCACCGGAGAGCCACAGCACCGTCCGCCCCGGCTCCCACGCCGGCGGCCCGATGATCGCCCCGTCGACGACCCGGTCGGCACCGAGAAGCTCACCGATGCCCTGCATCGTGGCCGGGGAGACCGCGTTGGCGTCGACGAAGATCGGCCGGTCCTCGCGGGCGGCCAGCGCGGCGGCCACCTGCTCGGCCACATCGCGGGCGGCATGGGGTGGGCAGATCGAGATGATCACGTCGGCGCGGGCGGCCAGCTCGGCGAGATCCGGGACGCCG
>JBKJPD010000007.1:0-4935 GCA_046595345.1 Pseudonocardia sp. | reverse complement strand
CTGGATCGGGAGCCGGATCGGGAGCCGGGGCCGGAGCTGGATCGGGAGCCGGGGCCGGGGCCGGATCGGGAGCCGGGGCCGGACCGGGTGCGGGAGCCGGAGCCGGAGCCGGATCGGGAGCCGGAGCGGGAGCGGGAGCGGGAGCGGGCGTGTCGCCTGCCGGAGTTCCGGGCGTGCCCTCGCGGATCGGGCTACCGGCCCCCCGCACAGCGCCGCCCGGTACGACGGCTGCGGCGGAGGGAACCGCGGCGGCGGACGCTCCGGCTGCGCCGGTGGGAGTGATGCGGGCGACCGGTCGCGACCGCGCCGCGACGGCCGTCGGACGATTCGGGCCCGCGACGGTCGTCTCGGCAGGCGCCGTGCCCGTCCAGGGGTCCGGCATCCCGCCCAGCTCCGCCGCGTCCGCGGCCGATGCGAAGATCGATTCGGAGCTGGCGACGGCACCCGCGGTGTCGACGCTGGTGGCGACGGAGGCAGCGCCCATCCCGAGGGTGGCCACCACGCTGAACGCGCCGGCGATGGCCAGGGTGCGGGCCCAGCGGGGGCGGGGGTCGTCGCGCTCGGCGTCGCCCATCACCGGTTCGTGGACCTGCGGCGGGCACTCCGGCACTCCGCGGGGGAGTGCGATGAACGGGGCCTCAGTGGCCGCCAGGACGTCGGTTGCCAGCGGGCCACGAGCGGCCACGGCCGCACCGGCGGCGATGATGCTCTTGGGGTCGGCGTCCACGGCCACGGCCATCCCGAGCTCGGCGGAGACGAGCTGCGCGACGAGCGGGATGCGCGACGAACCACCGACCATCAGGACGACGTCCGGGGACGGGGTGCCTGCGCTGGCCAGCGCCCGGCGCAACGCCTCGACTGTCTCGACGACCGGAGGTCGGATCTGCTCCTCGAACTCGGTGCGCCCCAGCCGGACCTGCACGTGGTGGCCCGGCAGCATCACCGGGATCATCACCTCGGTGTCGGCCGAGAGCGCCTCCTTGGCCGCCGTGCATTCCCGGCGCAGGGCCGCGACGGCCGACTGGACGGCCGGGTCGGCAGGGTCGAGTCGCTGCCAGAGCTCGCCGACGGCCTCGCGGACGTGGTCGAACACCGCCTCGTCGAAGTCCATCCCGCCGAGGCGTTCGATCCCGACCGGCTGCCCGAGGAGCGCGAATCCGCCGTCGCGAAGCTTGTGGACCACAGCGGCGTCGAAGGTGCCGCCGCCGAGGTCGTAGATCGCGACGGTGGCGCCTGCGTCGACCCGCTCTGTGCTGGCGTACCCGATGGCCGCGGCCTCCGGCTCGGAGAGCATCAGCACGTCGAGGATGCCGTGCGCGGCCAGCGCCGCGGCGAAGGACTCCCGCTTGTGCGGGCCCCACTCGGCAGGGTGGGTGAGGGCGACGCGCTCGGCGGGGCCGCCCTCGCGGTCGGCGACGCGCTCCAGGACCCATCCCACGAACCGCGCGGCGACGGTCTCCGGGGCCACGGGTAGACCGCCGACGACCAGCGGTGTTGCGTCACCGATGCGGCGCTTGAACTCGCGCACGACCCGTCGTGGGTCGGTGACCGCACGCCGGTGTGCGGCCTCACCCCACAGCATCGAACCGTCGGATGCGAGGAAGGCCATCGACGCGACCGACGCGCCGTGCGTGCCCAGCGCGACCGCCTCAGGTCGCGGATCCCCCTTGCGACACACGGCTGCGGCTGTGTACGTGGTACCGAGGTCGATCCCCACGCAGTACGACACCTGCGACATTGCAAGACTCCACCCTGATGGTGAGAAAGCACGGGTCCGAGGAGGAATAGGACTTACCTCCCCTCCCCTCGTCGGTCCGGGCCGAGGGGTCGTTACCAGGTGGGTGCTACTTGATCTAGTGCTTTTCGGCGAACGGTAGGTTGCGCTGAGTGGCGAATTCCGAACGGGGAGGAGCAGCATGACGGGGCCACGATGGTTACGGACATCTTTCGTCCTGGTAGCGACGGGGGTGCTCGTGGGGTGCGGTACGCCTGCGGTGGAACGGCCGGCCGTCCCGGGCATCGAGGACGCGCGCGACGCGCGGGGCGCCGACCCGTGCGGGCTGCTGCCCGCAGAGCGGCTCGCCGGACTCGGACTCGCTGTCACCGGCACACCCGGCCGGGCTGCGGAAGGTCCGCGCTGCGAGTGGAGCGGCGACGGTGGCACGCTCGCCGTCACCCTCTACACAGTCGGCGGTGGGCTGGCGACACTGGCGGAGAACAGTGAGCCGACCACCACCCGCGTCCGGGTCGCGGGGTACCCGGCGCTCGAGACGTTCACCGGCCTCGGCGAGTTCTGCCAGTACGACGTGGGTGTCGCCGTGGATCAGGCGCTGATCGTGGCGCTGGCCCGCACAGTCCAGGACTCCTGCACGGTGTTGCAGTCGGTGGTCCCGGTTCTCGCCGGGAACCTGCCGCCGTACCGGGGCACCCGGTGACGGCGGCGATTTCCGGCGAGAGCCCGCTGATCGGGGCGGTTCGCGAGGTATTGCGGCACGCCCTGCAGATCTACGGCGACGCACCGCGCACCGAGCAGTTGCTGCGTGTCCACCTGCGGCGCCTCGACGAGCCGTTGCGTATCGCGATCGCCGGCAAGGTGAAGGCCGGGAAATCCACGCTGCTCAACGCGCTGGTGGGGGAGCAGGTCGCCCCCACCGACGCGGGCGAGTGCACGCGTGTCGTCACCTGGTACCGCGACGGGCACACCCCGCGAATCTTCGTACACCCCAAGCACGGGCCGCCCGCCGCGGTCCCGGTGGATCGCCGCGACGGGGCGCTCGTCATCGACCTGCACGGGTACTCCGCCGAGGACCTCGACCGGATGGTCGTCGACTGGCCGTCGCAGAGCCTGCGGACCGCCACCCTGATCGACACCCCCGGCATCGCGTCGCTGTCGGGGCAGGTCTCGCGGCGCGCCGTACGTTTCCTCAATCCCGATGACGACACCCCTACCGAGGCCGATGCGGTCATCTACCTGATGCGCCAGCTCCATGCCTCCGACGCCGAGTTCCTCGAGGCGTTCCGGGATCAGGGGGTGGCCCGGGCGGCATCTGTCAACACTGTCGGGGTCATCTCGCGGGCCGACGAGATCGGCGGGGGCCGGGTGGACGCCATGTCCTCGGCGCGGGCCGTCGCGCGGCGCTACCGCACCGAGCCCGCGTTGCGCGGGCTGTGCCAGAACGTCGTGGCAGTGGCGGGCCTGCTGGCCCAGACCGGACGCACGTTGCGGCAGACCGAGTTCGTGGCGTTGCGGGAACTGGCTGCGGTGCCCCGCGACGAGCTGGAGGCCGCCCTGCTCACCGCCGACCGCTTCACCGCGCACAGCGGGCCTGCCGCCCGGATGGCGTCGACGATGTCGGCGGAGGACCGCCGCGCGCTGCTTCGCCGCTTCGGGGTGTTCGGCCTGCGGTTGTCGGTGACGTTGATCCGCACCGGCACGGACAGCCCCCACGCGCTCGCCACCGAACTGCTGCGGCGTTCCGGGCTCACCGACCTGCAGGACATCCTGCACAACCAGTTCGTCGAGCGCCGCGATCTGCTCAAGGCACGCTCGGCGTTGCTGGGGCTCGACAGCGTGCTGCGCACCGATCCCCGGCCGGACGCGGCGTGGCTCGGGGGCGAGGTCGAGCGGATCTTCGCGGGCGCGCACGAGTTCACCGAGCTGCGGCTGCTCAGCGCGCTGCGCTCGGGTGCGGTGGCGCTGCCGGAGGCCGTCGTCCTCGAGGCCGAACGGCTCCTCGGCGAGGCAGGGGCCGTAGCGACGACGCGGCTGGGGCTCCCCCCTGACGCTGCCTCGGGCGAGATCCACCGGGCGGCGCTGGCGGCGCTCAGCCGCTGGCAGGACCTCGCGGAGAACCCGATGACGGCCCGCACCACCGCCGACACCTGTCGCGTGATCATCCGTACCTGCGAGGGCCTGCTCGCCCGGGTCGGGCCGAGTTAGCGCTGCCCTCCGCCCGTGCGGTGATTGCTCGTTGCATGCGCCGCTCCGGGCGTTACACCTTCGGGCCCGCGAGTTCGAAGGCTGGGGAACATCCCCCACCGCTGCCGGGGGATGTTCCACGCCCCCCACCCGGCGCCCCGCGGTCGTCGGTGTCTTCCCCGATGACCATGGTCACGTCGGGTCCTACGTTTGCCCCAAGCCGGAGAACGTGACCGGCCGGCGCAGGCCAGCACCACCCTCATCAGACAGGATCCGACATGACCAGCAGCAACGGCTCTCCCACCTTCAACTTCGCGCAGTTCGTCGTGCCGGTGAGCAACAGCACCCAGAGCGCCAACGGCGGTGCCGGAGGCGACAGCGGCGACAGCGGCGACGCCATCAGCACGCCCATCGCCCTGGCGCTGGGCGGCGGTGGCGACGGTGGCAACGGCACCGCCAACGGCGGCACCAGTAACGGCGGCGGATCGGACGCCATGGGCATCGGCGGTCTCTTTGGTTTCGGTGAGGCCGACTCCGAAGGTGGATCCGCCGGCGACGCCTCCGGTGGCACGGCCGTCGGCGGAGAGGGCGGCGACGGCCCGTCCAACGACGTCGACTCGACCGCCACCTCCGGCGACACCGGCAACGGCGGCGGCGGCGGCGACGGCGGCGAGAACCTCAACGTCCA
Source organism: Pseudonocardia sp. (assembly GCA_046595345.1). Classification (GTDB taxonomy): domain Bacteria; phylum Actinomycetota; class Actinomycetes; order Mycobacteriales; family Pseudonocardiaceae; genus Pseudonocardia. Next base: position 328 of record JBKJPD010000007.1, on the reverse strand, counting down.
GTACACCGACGCCTCCGCGAATCTCCGGTTCGACGACTCGTTCAACGACAACGACGGTTACGACTTCAAGGGCGCCTACGTCGAGGACTCCTTCAACCAGGACAACGACGGTGTCGACAACTCGCACGGGTTGATCAACAACAGCAACGTGGCCGGCGGCAACCAGGACAACGTGGGCAACACGAGCCACTCCATCAACATCTCCGATTCCTACAACGTCGACAACAGTGTCCGGACGACGCTGGAGAACGTCGGCAACGACAACTCCGACAACTCCGTCGACATCTCCGACTCGTACAACGACAGCTCCGACAACTCCGACAATTCC
>JBKJPD010000487.1:0-6754 GCA_046595345.1 Pseudonocardia sp. | reverse complement strand
GACGACGTCGGCGCCGCCGCCGCGATCGCCCTGGACCTGCAGGACCGGGTGCGCGCCGAGCCGGTGCTGCCGGAGCTGCGGATCGGGTTGGCGTCGGGACCGGTTCTGGTCCGCTACGGCGATGTGTACGGCGAGGTGGTGAACATCGCCTCCCGCCTCACCACCCACGCGCGACCGGACTCGGTGCTCGTCGACCGGGAGATGGCCGGCGCGCTCTCCGGCGACCCGCTGTTCACGGTGCGCCCGCTGCGCCCGCTCGCCGTGCGCGGCTACCGCCAACTGCACCCGTGGTTGCTGCAGCGCCGCCGCTGAGTCGTCAGCCGCCGGGCCGCCTCACGGACGGAGCGCCTGCCGGGCGGCAAGGCGCTCCTTCTGTGGGACGACGGTGTACGCCGGGTCGCGCGCCGACACGATCCCGGCGTCGAACACGCCGTAGCGCAGCGCGGCCGAGGCGACGTTGAGGAGCAGTCCGGACCCGACGGCGAGGAGCCGCCCGCGGCGCCCGGGGACGATGCCCGATGCCGTCGCACCGATCCCACCCACGATCGTCGCGGCGCGCGCTGCGCGCAGCACCCGCCCAGGCCGCCCCGTCGTATAGGCGCGGGCGGCGAACCCGATCCGCCGTTCCAGCACAGTGATCGCGGTGACCTCCAGAACCGCACCGGCCACCGCGACGCGACGGGCCGGGCCTGCGTCGCGTCCGGCGAGCAGGCCCACCCCCCCGCCGCTCGCCATCGCGCTGCCGGCGAACACGAACGGCAGCTCCCGGTGGGCGTCGTGCCAGGCCGGTACCGCGGTGTCGGCCAGCAGCACCGCGGTGTAGGTCGTCAGGGCCGGGCCGAGCACCCCGGCACCGACGCCGGCGAGCCTGCCCAGAGTGAGCGCGACGCCGGTCAGCTCGGACGCCGCGGCAGCCGTGGACAGCGCGCCGAACGGCGCGAGGATCCACGAACCCACCGATAGCGGTGACGTCGGTTTGAGCACGCGCAACATGTTGAGGAACCGGGTCGGTCGGCCCAGGTCGTGGATCAGCGCGACGACACTCGCGCCGGCTCCTCCGGCGGCAGCGAGCCTGCCGATGCGGCGCAGCGCGGGCCGGTCCGTCGCGTCGGCCAGCGCGGCGAGGGCTGCCGACACCCCCGCCACACCGCCCAGGTACAGGTACGCCGGGACGTCGGGGACCTTCCAGGTGGGCTCTTTGATGATCGGCCGACCGTAGTAGGAGGCGAACTCCGCCTCAGGGACCATCAGCCGCTCGCCCCGGCCACGGCGCCCCCGACGGCGGAGCCTGTTCGAGCCGGCATCATCCGTGCGGCCGGGCGCCGTTCCGGTCGTCGTCGTCGTCGCCCGCCGTGTCATCGCCTGCCTCCGATGAACGCCGCCGCGACCGTCCCGGCCACAAGCACGGCGGCCGCGGCCGCGTGCCGCCACATCGACGGCAGGTCGCGGGTGGTGACGACCGGGTCCGGGGGCAGCCCGTAGACCTCGGGCTCGTCGAGCAGCAGGAAGAACGCGCCGTCGCCGCCGACGCCGTCGTCGGGGTCGTGGCCGTAGAGGCGGGCCTCGGTGACCCCGGCGCCCTGCAACGTCTCCAGCCGCTGCGCCGCCCGTTCGCGCAGCTCCTCGAGGGGGCCGAACTGGATCGACTCGGTAGGGCACGCCGTCGCGCAGGCCGGTTGCAGCCCGGCGCCGAGACGGTCCTGGCACATCGTGCATTTGAACGCGCCGCCGTCACCCTTGCGCTGGTCGATCACGCCGTAAGGACAGGCCGGGATGCAGTAGCCGCAGCCGTTGCAGATGTCGTCCTGCACCAGCACGGTGCCGTGCTCGGTCCGGATCAGTGCGCCGGTCGGGCAGACGTCGAGGCAGGCGGCGTGGGTGCAGTGCTTGCAGACATCGGATGCCATCAGCCACCGCACCTCGGTGGCGTCCCCCTCGCCGCCCGCGCCGGGCAGGGCAGCGCCCGGCATGCCGAGGGCTACCGTCTGCGAACTCCGAGCGGGCATCGTCTGCTCGATGAACGCCACGTGTCGGTACGTGCTCGCCCCCAACCCGCCGGTGTTGTCGTAGCTCATGCCGGTCATCTCGAGCACGTCCACGTCGGCACCCGCCCCATCGGCCGGCAGCGCGTTCCACTCCTTGCACGCCACCTCGCATGCCTTGCATCCGATGCACACGCTCGTGTCGGTGAAGAACCCGACGCGCGGCGGGTGATCGTCGTATCCGGCGTCGCCGGACGGATCGGCGAGCGGGCCGTAGAGGCTGTTGCCCATCAGTTGCCTTCCAGGCCGGCGCGCCGGCGGTAGTCCACGAGATAGGCCACGAGATCGGGTCCACGAGGACGCCGCCCGGGACGGATGTCGCAGGTAGCGGCCTTGGTCTCCATGATGTGGACGTTCGGGTCGAGCACGACGGACAGCAGATCGTTCGCGGCGTCCCCGGTGGACAGGCCGTTGGATCCCCAGTGCCACGGCACCCCGATCTGATGCACGACGCGGTCACCGTCGCCCCCCGTCCCAGGCCGCCCCTTCCCGAGCGTGAGGGGCTTGACCCGATCGGTGACGAGTACCTTGCCCTCCACGGCCGACCGCGCGGTGACGACGTGCGCCCACCGACCGTTCTGCAGGCCGCGCAGCGCCGCGAGCTCCGGGGAGACCTCCAGGAACATCTCCGGCATCAGCTCGTTGAGCCGCGGGGTCCAGCGGCTCATCCCGCCCGCGGTGTGGTGCTCGGTGACGCGGAACGTGGTGAAAACGTACGGGAACACGTCGGCGCCGGGGGTGCCCGGTTCCGGGTGGTACCGGTTGCCGGGCCGGTCGAACCGCTGCCCCGCCGGGTTGGCCCGCTGCCGCGGATGGAGCGCGTTGGGCAGCGGCGACTCCTGCGGCTCGTAGTGCGCCGGCATCGGCCCGTCGGACACCCCGGCGGGGGCGAACAGCCACGCCCGCCCGTCGCCCTGCATGACGAACGGCTCCGCGCCGCCGATGGCGTCGGCCGCGCGTGCACCCTCGGGGGGCTGGTAGTCGGGTGCCGTGGTGACGGGGAAGTCCGGGACGTCGTCGCCGGTCCACCGCTCGCCGTCCCACCAGATCAGCTTCTTGCGCTCGCTCCACGGCTTCCCTGCGGGGTCGGCGGAGGCGCGGTTGTAGAGCACGCGCCGGTTAGCAGGCCATGCCCAGCCCCATTCGTGCGCGGCGAGGTCCTGGTCCTGGCCCGGCGTGCGCCGCATCGACCGATTGACCTCGCCCGCGTACACGCCGGAGTAGATCCAGCACCCGCAGGCCGTCGACCCGTCGGCCCGCAGCTCGGCGTAGCCGTTCAGGGCAGCGCCGTCGGGGCCGGTACCGTTGATCTCGCGGAGCACCGAGTCGGCGCTGGGCTCCCCGTCATGCAACGGGTAGTCCCAGGTCAGCGCCTGGATGGCCCGGTTCTTCTGGTCCGTCGAACCAGCCAGCCGTTCCTTGATCCGCCTGCCCAGCTCGTAGAAGAACCACAGGTCGCTGCGGCAGTCACCCGGCGGATCGACGGCCTTGTGATGCCACTGAAGCAGCCGCTGGGTGTTGGTGAAGGTGCCGTCCTTCTCACTGTGCGCGGCGGCGGGCAGGAAGAACACCTCGGTGCCGATGTCGGCGGTCCGCATCTCCCCGGTCTCGATCTCCGGCCCGTCCTTCCAGAACGTGGCCGTCTCGATCATGTTCAGGTCGCGGACGACGAGCCAGTCCAGCTCGGCGAGACCCCTGCGCTGCTGGCGTGAGTTCGCCGTGCCGACGGCGGGGTTCTCCCCGATCACGAAGTAGCCGGGAACCTTCCCCTCGGTCTGGTCCATCACGGTACGGAAGCTCGAGTGGTCGCCGGTCAGCCGCGGCAGGTAGTCGAAGCAGTAGTCGTTCTCGGGGGTCGCGGCCTCACCGAACCAGGCTTTCAGCAGGCTCACCACGTAGGCGTCCATGTCGCCCCAGAAGCCCTTGTCGCCGGTGTTGGCGGCGATGAAGGTCTCGAGGTCCTGCTCACGGTGCGCGTGCGGCATGGGGATATAGCCGGGGAGCATGTCGAACAGGGTCGGGATGTCGGTGGAGCCCTGGATGCTGGCGTGTCCGCGCAGCGCGAGGAGGCCGCTCCCCGGCCTGCCGATGTTGCCCAGCAGCGACTGCAGGATCGACGCCGCCCGGATGTACTGCACGCCGACGGTGTGGTGGGTCCAGCCGACGGCGTAGCAGAAGGCGCTCGTCCGCTCCCGGCCGGAGTTGCGCGTGAGCGCGTCGGCGACCTGCGCAAACGTCTCCGGTGGGATGCCGCAGATCTCGTGCACCATTTCCGGGGTGTAGCGGGCGTAGTGCCGCCGGAGGATCTGGAACACGCACCGCGGGTCCTGCAGCGTGTCGTCACGGATCGGGTCGACCGACATCGGTGCGCCCCCCGAGCCGGCGATCTGCCCCCGCTCGAACTCGGGCACCACGGCCCGGTCGTCCCGGGGGCCCGCAGCCGCCTCGACGTCGACACCCTTGTAGCGCCACGAGCGCACGTCATAGGTGCCGGTGGCGGCATCGAAACCGGAGAACAGGCCGTCGAGGTCCTCGGTGTCCTGGAAATCGTCCCGGACGATCATCGGGGCGTTCGTGTACGCCCGGACGTACTCCTCGAAGTACGCGCCGGTCTCCAGCACATGGTGGATCAACCCGCCGAGGAACGCGATGTCGCTGCCCGCCCGGATGGGCACGTGCAGATCGGCCATCGCGGAGGTCCGGGTGAACCGGGGGTCGACGTGGATGACCGTGGCACCGCGCTTCTTGGCCTCCATCACCCACTGGAACCCGACGGGATGGGCCTCGGCCATGTTCGAGCCCTGGATGACGATGCAGTCGGAGTTCACCAGGTCCTGCTGGTAGTTCGTCGCGCCGCCGCGACCGAAGCTGGTCCCCAGACCGGGGACGGTGGAGCTGTGTCAAATTCGCGCCTGGTTCTCGATCTGTATCGCGCCTATGGCGGTATACAGCTTCTTCATGAGGTAGTTCTCCTCGTTGTCGAGGGTCGCCCCTCCGAGGCTCGCTATCCCCATCGTCCGGTGCAGGTGCCGGCCCTGCTCGTCGACGTCCTGCCACGTGCTCTCCCGCGTCCGGAGCACCCGGTCGACGATCATGTCGATGGCCGTGCCGAGCTCGAGGTCCTCCCACTCCGTGCCGTGCGGGCGCCGGTAGCGAACCGTCGTGACCCGGGTGGGGGCGGTGAGCAGCGAGAGCGTCGAGGATCCCTTGGGGCACAACCTCCCCCGGCTGATCGGTGAGTCCGGATCACCCTCGACGTGGGTGACCTTCCCGTCCTTGGAGAAGATCAGCTGCCCGCAACCAACCGCGCAGAACGGGCAGATCGACTTCGTCACCGTGTCCGCGTCCAGCGTGCGCGCGCGCAGCCCAGCCGTCCCGGACGAGCGGGCCGCCGTCCCACGGCCGAGCGGGTCACCCCCGGTCAGCTGTCGGTAGACGGGCCACCGTGACAGCAGGTTCTCGATCCGCTCCAGCACTCGTCGGGATCCCCGCCCGACGCCATCGCCAAACATCGCCGATCGAAGCGGGTTAGCCTGGAGCTCGGAAGATCACGTCAGTGGTCTGTGTTACTGCGGGGGTGTTGGCGATGGGTCGCCTGAGCGTGCGACGGCCGGTGCTGCGGATCGGGCCGGACGGTGCCAGCCAAACGCTGGACAGCCTCGCCGCCGAGGAACCGCTCGAACTGCGCGTCGACGGGAAACCGCTCTCGGTCACGATGCGCACGCCAGGCCACGACGTCGAGCTGGCGCACGGCTTCCTGCTCACCGAGGGTGTGCTCGGCTCGGCCGAGGACGTGGCGCTCGCGCGGTACTGCGATGGGAAGGATGACGAAGGCCGCAACACCTACAACGTGCTCGACGTGGTGCTGGCGGCAGGCGTGGCACCGCCGGACCCCGGCATCGAGCGCAACTTCTACACGACGTCGTCGTGCGGCGTGTGCGGCAAGGCGTCGCTGGACGCGGTGCGACTCAAGACCCGCTTCTCCCCCGCCGCCGATCCGGTGACGTTCTCCCCGGCCACGCTGAGCGCGCTCCCCGACAGACTTCGCGCCGCCCAGAAGCTGTTCGACACCACCGGTGGCCTGCACGCCGCCGGGCTGTTCACCGCCTCCGGTGACCTGATCGTGGCCCGCGAGGATGTCGGGCGGCACAACGCGGTCGACAAGGTGCTCGGCTGGGCCCTGATGGACGGGCGGGTGCCCGCTGCGGGCACGGTGCTGATGGTGTCCGGGCGCACGTCGTTCGAGCTGGTACAGAAGACCGTCATGGCCGGAGTGCCGGTGCTCGCCGCGGTGTCCGCTCCGTCGTCGCTGGCCGTCGAGCTGGCCGACGAGGCCGGCGTCACGCTGGTGGGTTTCCTGCGCGGGGAGACGATGAACGTCTACGCCGGGTCGCATCGGATCGACCTCGGCTGAGTGCCGCCGGCGGGAGTCCCGGCCGCCGGCGTCGAGCACGGATCACCGCACCCCGCCACATGTCCCGCGGCGGACGCCGCCCGGACGGGGCTCTCGATCAGTCGGGTCGCGAGCCGTTGCCAGGTCGCTCGGGGCCGGCGGGCCGCGACCGGGGGGTGATCACCGGCTGCGGTGCAGGTACGTCGTCCATGGACGTCCTGCGCCGCAGCCGGTGATCAGGTGAACGAGCTCAGACGCGGAAGCCGAGGGCGCGTAGCTGCTCACGGCCGTCCTCGGTGATCTTGTCCGGACCCCACGG
>JBKJPD010000473.1:0-14650 GCA_046595345.1 Pseudonocardia sp. | reverse complement strand
GGGACCGTGCTCGGCGCTCCACCGGACGGCCCCCCGCCGCGCCGCCCCACCAACCTGCCCAGGCCGAGTCGGTGGACGACGTACTCGCCCGCCACGGCCTGCTCATCCCCGAACCCGCCGAGGTCGTCCCATCACCGCCCGCCGTGCCCGGCGGTGGGCGCGCCGCCCGCCGCCGGGCCGCCGAACAACGGGAACGGGCCGCCGCGGAACGGGCGGCACCGCCGGTTCCGGTCGACCAGACCCCCGAACGGCACGAGAACTCACGCAGCCCGAGCGAACACAGCCGCGCACCCCAGACCCCCACGAGCGCCCCCCGAACAACCGCCATCCGATCGGGCGGGCCCGAGCAGCCCGCCGTCGTACCGGAGGGACCCGGACGGCGCATCGCCCGGAGAAGCGCGGCCACCCCGCCACCGCAGACCACCCGGCCCCGCCCAGCCGCCCAGCCGCAGGTCGCCCAGAGGCAGGAACGGACCAAGCAGGAACGGACGAAGCAGGCGCAACCGGGGCCCGGCGATACCGGCTCCGGTATCCCCGACCCCAGCGAGAGCGCCGAGCGCACCCGCCGGGCCGACCGCGGCACGGGCAACCGGGCCCGGCGTATCGACGCGACCCTGACCCGGCTCGCCGCCGCGCACGCCGGCCGGAACCTGCCCGGCCGCGACGGGACACCGGCGGCGGAGCCCCGCGGGCGCGCTCGCCTCACCCGCCAGACCGCCGGCCGGCTCATCGTCGGCACCCTCGCCGCCATCATTCTGATCACGACCACAGCAGGATGGGCGGCGAAGAACTGGCTGGAGTCGGCCGTCCGCGACGTGGCCGCGTTGAACCCGACCTCGGGCTCCGTCGAGGACGCCGGTGCCCAGGCGGGCGATCACAACGTGCTCGTCGTCGCCACCGACACCAGGGTGGCACCCGGCGCCGCCCCGGTGACCCGCAGCGACACCGCCACCGTCGCGCACATCCCGGCGGACGGCGGGTCGGTCGTCGCGTTGTCGATCCCGGTCGACCTGGAGATCAACCGGCCACCGTGTGAGCGGTTCGATCCGGCCACGGCCACCTATACCAACGAGACGGTGCCCGCTGAGGCACGTACCCAGCTGATCACCGCCCTGGAGGTGGGGGGTCCGCGCTGCGCCACACGCGTCGTCCAGCAGCTCACCGGCCTCATGATCACCGGCTATGTCGGGATGGATCTCGCCGGTATCGGCACCGCTGTGGACGCCGTGTCCGGAATAGCGGTGTGCGTGCCGCGGCCGGTGATCGACCGCGTGCTGGGCCCACTCCTCCCCGTCGCCGGCGACGCCAGGCTCGACGGGGCACGCGCCGCGGACCTCGTCCGGGCAGCCGACGTGAGCGGTGACCCGTCGCCTGCGTACGGCCGCATCGAACGCCAGCAGCAGGTGCTCGCCGGAGTGCTGAACGCTGCGCTGTCGAGCACCGGGCTGCTCGACCTCGGCAGGCTCGGGGCGCTGCGCCCGGCACTCGGCGCGGTCGTCTCCGACGGCGCCGGGCTCGACCAGATTCTGGCAGTGGCCCTGTCGCTGGAACGGCTCGACGCGCAGGGGGTGGGGTTCGCGGCGGTACCGACCGCGGCCGAGGTGAACCCGCGAGGCAACGCCGTCCTGCGCCGCTCCGAAGCCGCCGCGCTGTTCGCGGCGCTGCGCAAGGGCACCCCACTGCCGGAGGGCACCGGCGATCCGGCGGCCGCCGAGAGCGGGTCGACGCCCGCCGGAACGGCCGTCCAGATCCTCAACGCCTCGGACCGGACCGGGCTCGCCGCGGAGGTCGGGAGAACGCTGTCGGCACTCGGCTTCGGCGTCCAGGTGGGCAACGCAGAGGCGCCGACACCGCGTTCGGTGATCCGCTTCTCCCCGGACCAGGCCGCAGCCGCCCGGCTCCTCGCCACCACCGTCCCGTCGGCCACGTCGGTGCCCGACCCCGGGAGCAGTGGAGTCCTTCAGCTCATCCTGGGCAGCACCTTCGACGGTGTCGTGCGGGCCCCGACCGGGCCGGTCGCGCTGCAGTCCGCCGGGACCGGGGACCGCGCCGCCGCCTGCAACTGACCCGGGACCGTTCATCGCCGGTTCATTCGGACAATTGGGCCGCACCCGGCCGACCAGAGTAACCTCACTCTCCATGCGTGACCACTACCAAGAACAACTCGAGAATCTGGCAGGCGAGCTGGCCGACATGTGCGGGCAGGTGGCCGTCGCGATGGAGAAGGCCACCCGAGCGCTGCTCGAGAGCGACCTCCAGCTCGCTGAGCAGGTCATCTCCGACGACGCCCGGGTCGACGACGCCCGGGCCGCGGTCGAGGAGAAGGCGTTCGCACTGCTCGCCCTGCAGGCCCCTGTCGCCACCGACCTGCGGATCGTCGTGTCTGCGATCCACGGTGCCAGCGACCTGGAACGGATGGGTGACCTCGCCCTGCACGTCGCCCAGACGGCGCGGCGGCGGCACCCACAGCCGGTGCTGCCCGCAGAGGTCGCGCCGTACTTCGCTGAGATGGGCCGCATCGGGGTCGCGCTCGCTCACAAGGCGGGCGATGTCATCCGCACGCTCGACCTCGACCGTGCGGCCGAACTGGAGGCCGACGACAACGCGATGGACGACCTCCACCGGCACATGTTCACCGTGCTGATGGACCCGGACTGGTCCCACGGCGTCGGCCCGGCCGTCGACATCACGCTGCTCGCCCGGTTCTACGAGCGCTACGCCGACCATGCCGTAGCGGTGGCGCGGCGCATCGTCTACATCGTCACCGGGCGGATGCCCGGCCCGCTCCCTGTCTGAACCGGTGTCGCCCCCATCGCTGCAGACACAACTGCGGAACCTGTCCGACCTCCTCGGGCAGATGTGCACCGCTGTGGCAGGGGCGATGCATCAGGCCACCACAGCCCTGCTCGACGGCCGGGTGCGCCTCGCCCAGCAGGTCGTGGCCGGGGATGCCGCTGTGGATGTCCTGCGCGCGCTGATCGTGGATACCGCCACCGACTCCCTCCTCCTGCACGCCCCGAAGGCCGGTGACCTGCGCGCCGTCGTCTCCGCGATCCGGTCGGCCGGCGATATCGAGCGGATGGGCGATCTGGCCCTTCACGTGGCGCAGGTGGCCATCCGGGAGCGTGGCCTACCTCGACAGGTCCGCGGTGACATCGCCGAGATGGGGCAGCGCGCCGTGCAGCTTGCGCTGAAAGCTGCGGAGGTGGCGCGGACCGGCAACGTGCTGCTGGCATCGGAGCTCGATGCGGACGACGACGCGATGGATCTACTGCACCGGCGCATGTTCACCGTCCTGATGGACCCGGCATGGGAACACGGGGTGCCCGTCGCCGTCGACATCACCTTGCTGGCGCGCTACTACGAGCGGTTCGCCGACCACGCCGTGGCGGTCGCGATGGACACCGCCCACGCCGTGACGGGCCGTGGGTTCGACGCCATCCAGAGCTGAGCGGGCCCGACGGGCACCGCCGGCGGGTCAGCCGAAGCGACCCGAGATGTAATCCTCGGTGGACTTCTCGGTCGGCTGGGAGAACATCGTCCGGGTGTCGCCGATCTCGACGAGGCGACCGGGCTCGCCGGTCGCGCGGAGGTTGAAGAACGCCGTCTGGTCGCTCACCCGCGCGGCCTGCTGCATGTTGTGGGTGACGATGACAATTGTGAAATCCTTCTTCAGCTCCGCGATCAGGTCCTCGATCGCCAGCGTCGAGATCGGGTCCAGCGCCGAGCACGGCTCGTCCATGAGCAGCACGTCGGGCTGCACGGCGATGGCCCTGGCGATGCACAGCCGCTGCTGCTGCCCACCGGACAGGCCCCCGCCCGGCTTGGCCAGCCGGTCCTTGACCTCCGTCCAGAGGTTCGCGGCCCGCAACGACAGCTCGGCGACCTTGTCGAGCTCCTTCTTGTCCTTCCCGCCCTGCAACTTGAGTCCGGCGACCACGTTGTCCCGGATCGACATCGTCGGGAACGGGTTGGGCCGTTGGAAAACCATGCCGATGGTGCGGCGCACGCTCACCGGGTCGACCGATTCGGCGTAGATGTCCTCGCCGTCGAGCAGCACCTCACCGTCGACGCGGGCACCGGGGATGACCTCGTGCATCCGGTTGAGCGTGCGGAGCACGGTGGACTTGCCGCAGCCCGACGGACCGATGAAGGCAGTGACGCTGTTCGGCGGGACGGAGAGGGTGACTCCGTCGACGGCATGGAACTTGCCGTAGTAGATGTCGACGTCCTTCATGTCGAGACGCTTGGCCATGCAGTCCTCGCTTTCGCTTCTCGGGTGACTACGCGGTCGTCGGCTACTTGGTCTTCGGGGCGGTCAACCGGGAGAGGAGCGCCGCGATCAACTGGAACACCGTGATGATCAGGATCAGGGTGAGTGCAGCGCCCCAGATGCGGTACTCGCCGGCGGCGGTGGAGTTACTCCGCTCGACGGTCATCAACAGCGGCAGCGAGGCCATGTTGCCCCCGAAGATGTCGTAGTTGATGAAGGGGGCGTACGCCACCAGGATCAGGACCGGTGCGGTCTCGCCCATCACCCGTGCCAGCGCCAGGGCGATGCCGGTCAGCATGCCCGACAGCGCTGTGGGAACGACCACCTTGACGATCGTCTTCCATTTCGGGATGCCGAGCGCGTATGCCGCTTCGCGCAGATCGTCGGGAACGATCCGCAGCATCTCCTCCGACGAGCGCACCACCACCGGCACCATGAGCAGCACCAGTGCCAGCGCCACGGCGATTGCGCTGCGCGGGAAGCCGAGGATCGAGATCCAGACCGCGTAGATGAACAGCGCGGCCACGATCGACGGCACTCCGGTCAGGATGTCGACCATGAACGTGGTGGTTCGCGCGAGCCGGGTGCGGCCGCCGTACTCCACGAGGTAGATCGCGATCATGACGCCCAGCGGCGCGGCGATGATCCCGCAGACGATGCCCTGGGCGAGCGTCCCGAAGATCGCATGGTAGGCGCCGCCGCCCACCTGGCGACCGAGCAGGCCGTTGAGCGACTGCGTCCACCACTCGGGACCGAGGACGGCCGTGAGGCCCTTCCCGACAACGGTGTAGAGCACCCAGACCAGCGGGATCAGCGCGACCAGGAACGCGACCGTGACGAGCACCGTGGCCAGCGAGTTGCGCAGCCGCCTGCCGACGCTGATAGAGGCGAAGGTCGGCGTCGGGACCGCGACGTCGGCGTTCATCACCGGTGTGCTCATGCCTTGGCTCCCGATCGCGCGACGATCGCCCTGGCCATGGCGTTCACCGCGAAGGTGAGGGCGAACAGCACCAGACCGGCCGCGATGTAGGCGCCGGCGGACAGCTCGTTGTTGAGCTCGGCGAACGAGAGCGCGATCTTGGACGCGAACGTCGCTCCGCCGTCGAACACGCTGCCGGTGAACGACTTCGAGGAGGACGCGAGGATGACCGTCAGCGCGATCGTCTCGCCGAGCGCGCGACCGAGCCCCAGCATCGAGGCGCTGATGTAGCCCGAGCGGCCGAACGGCAGCACCGTCGTCTGGACGACCTCCCATTTGGTGGCACCGAGCGCGAGGGCAGCCTCGATCTGGGAGCGCGGCGTGCGCTCGAAGACCTCCCGCGAGATCGCCGAGATGATCGGCAGGATCATCACGGCCAGGACGATGCCCGCTGTGAAGACGGTGGCGCCGGAGATGCCGACGTTGCCGGGAGCGAAGAGGAAGAACCACCCCAGATGGTCGCGCAGCCACTCCGCGAAGGGCTCGACCACCGGCGCCAGCACGAGCAGGCCCCAGAGCCCGAAGATGATCGACGGGACCGCTGCGAGCAGATCGATCAGGTAGGAGAACGGGCGGGCCACCCGGCGTGGGGCGTACTGGGTGAGGAACAGCGCGATGCCCAGCCCCACCGGCATCGCCAGGGCCAGCGCGAGGACCGCAACCTCGACGGTGACGAGCAACAGTTCGAAGATGCCGAACCGCAGGTTCCCCGGATCGCCGGTGTCGAACTCACGGCTGGTCAGGAAGTTCGACTTGTCCGCCAGTACCGACGGCGCCGCTTTGATCAGCAGGAACAAGGCGATCGCGCCGATGAGAAGCACGATGAACCAGCCGGACCCGATCGCCAGCCCCCGGAATATCTTGTCGCCCCGCTGGCCGACCTTCCGGCCCTTTGCCACCTGTACGGGCGGCCCGGGATCGGCGGGAGCGATTGCTGCCTCCTGAACGCTTGTGTTCACGCGGCGATCCCGCCGGACACCGGATTCACCGGTGCCGGCGGGATCCCCCTCCACGGACTGGTCACTCATCGTGCGCACCCGCTGAGCTTGGTCATCGGACCTCCGTGAGAGTACCGAGTGAACGACGAGATCAGGCGATGGCCTTGATCGCCGTGAGGAGCTTCTCCTTGAACGCGGCCGGCAGCGGCGCGTACCCGGCCTCGGCCAGTTTCGCCTGGCCCTCCCCGGCTGCGACCGTCAGGAACGCCTTGACCGACTTCGCGGTCTCGGCGTCGTAGCCCTTCGAGCAGACGATCTCGTAGGTGGCGAGCACCAGGGGGTAGACACCGGCGGCGGTACTGCCGTAGATCGAGTTCAGGTCGAGGGCCAGGTCGTTGCCGGTGCCCTTGATCTTCGCGCTCTCGATGGCCTTGCCGACGCTTTCGCTGGTCAGTGCCACCGCACCCGCACCACTGTCGATCTTGGCGATGCCGAGCTTGCCGTCCTGCGCGAAGGAGAGCTCGACGTAGGAGATCGAACCCTCGGTGCCGGACACGGCCTGCGCGACGCCGGCGGACTTCTCCGCGCCGGACCCGACGCCTCCGTTGAACTTCTTGCCCTCACCCTGGGTCCACGCGCCCTTTGACGACGCGGTCAAGTACTTCTGGAAGTTGTCGGTGGTGCCCGACTCGTCGGAACGGAACACGACGCTGATCGGGGTGGCCGGAAGTGCCACCCCGCTGTTCAGCGCGGCGATGGCCGGGTCGTTCCAGGTCTTGATCTTGCCGTTGAAGATCTTCGCGGTGACGTCACCGTTCAGGACGAGACTGCTCACGCCGGCGATCTTGTACGCGATCGCCACCGGGCCGAACACCAGCGGCAGGTTCCACGCCGGGTTGCCCAGGCAGCGAGCGGTGGCGGCGTCGACCTCGCCCTTGTCCTTGTTGAGCGCGGAGTCGGAGCCACCGAAGTCGACGAGACCGGCGTTGAACTGCTTCACGCCCGCGCCGGACCCGGTCGGGTTGTAGGCGACGTTGCCACCCGGGCATGCGGCCTGGTAGGCCTGAACGAAGACGTCGACGGCGTTCTTCTGCGCCGATGAGCCTTCCCCATTGAGGTTCTTCTTGCCCGTGCAGTCGACCGAAGAGGAGCTCGGCGACGCCGATGCTCCACTCCCGCCCGCGGGGGTGGGGTTACTGCCGCATGCCGACACCAGTAGGGCACCTGTGGCAACGAGGGCCACGACGGCGCCATGCCGCTGTAAATTCACGAAAGTTCCTCCGCAAGAGACGGTCTGACGTGCGACCCAGAGTGAGCCGCTCGCGAGCAGACCGTAAGTAAGCAGGGTGACCTAACCCCCCCGATCAGGTGAACGCAGCATGAACAGATCACCTGACGTGACCTAGTCCACCCGATCGGACGGAACCCGTGACCTACCCGTGACCTGCGCCGACATCGTTTACCCGATTCGTATGAGACCGGCGCCACACGGATGAACGTGGGTCAACGCACATAGGAGACATCCGTGTCCCAACGGGTGAATCCCAGGTCCTGGTACACCCGGATCGCGGCGTCGTTGTCCGCCTCCACATAGAGCATCACCTGACGAAGGCCCCGGTCTCGCAGGTGCCGCAGGCCGGCCAGGGTGAGGGCCGCACCCAACCGCATGCCGCGGGCGGCGGGATCGACCCCGAGCACATAGACCTCCCCGATGGTCTCGTGCTGGTGGATTCCGGCACCCGCTCCGCCGTGCACCTTCGTCCAATGGAAGCCCAGCAGGTGATCGGCGTCGTCCACCGCCAGCAGGAACCCGGACGGGTCGAACCATGGCTCGGCCTCGCGCAGCTTGACCTGGTCGAGGTCCCAGCCGCCCTGCTCGGGATGCCAGTCGAAGGCGGCATTGTTGACCCGCAGGAACTCGAGCTCATCGGTCCCGACGTCGAACGAGCGCAGCCGGACGCCCGCGGGTAGCTCGGGAGCCGGCAGCGGCGCGAGCAGGCTCCGGCGCATCTGCCAGAGCGTGCGGGCCCGGGCGAACCCGAATCGCGCGGCGAGGACCGCCGCCCCCGGGTGCTCGCCGTGGGCCCACAGCCGCAGCCGCCCGCCTGCCGGGCAGTCGGCGACGGCCATCCGATCGAGCAGGGCCTGCACGACACGCCCGCCCACCCCTGAGCGGCGGTGGGCCGGGTGCACGGCCAGCTCACCGGCACCGCCCGCAACCGGGTCGGTCACGTCGAGGTGGGCCAGCGCGACCAGCACCCCGTCCGGATCGCGGACCAGGACGTGGACCGCGTTGGTGTCGCCGCCGTGGCGCAGGTGCAGAAGCACATGCTCGGAGAGTGGCGCGGTGCCGTCCACCTCGGTGACCGCGGCCACGAGGGCCTGTACCTCCGCGATCTCGGACTCGTCCAGCCCAGCACGCCACGACAATTCGGTCACCGGTTCGACCCTACCTGCGCTGCGGCGATTCCTCGGGCGGGCGCTCAGGCCGTCCCCGCGAAGCCGGGCACCACGCCGCGAACCCGTTCGCCGTCCCCACCGTCCCCACCGTCCTCACCGTCCTCACCGTCGTCCTCGACGACCTCGACCGCGGCCGCGCCGAGCGGCCCCCGGCTGGGCCGGACGAACTTGTACCCGACGTTGCGCACCGTGCCGATCAACTGCTCGTGCTCGATGCCGAGCTTCGCGCGCAGTCGGCGCACGTGCACATCGACGGTTCGGGTGCCGCCGAAGAAGTCATAGCCCCACACCTCCTGCAGTAGCTGGGCGCGGGTGAACACCCGGCCGGCGTGCTGCGCGAGGTACTTGAGCAGCTCGAACTCCTTATAGGTGAGCTCCAGTAGGCGCCCGCGCAGGCGCGCCGCGTAGGTCGCCTCGTCGATCACCAACTCGCCGAGCACGAGCGCGCCGCTCTCGTGGCCCGAGTCGGCACCGGGGCGCGACTTGAGCAGCCGTAGCCGGGCGTCCACCTCGGCGGGGCCCGTGCCGGGCAGCAGGATCTCGTCGACGACCCACTCACCGGAAACGGCCACCAGCCCGCCCTCCGTCAGCACCGCCACCACCGGCACATCCATGCCGGTGGTGCCGAGCAGGCGGCACAGGCTGCGGGCAGCCACGAGATCGGTGCGCGCGTCCACCAGCACCACGTCGTGCGGTCCCGCATCGAGCAGCGCGGAGACCGCCGGTGCGGCGACACGGACCCCGTGGGACAGCAGCGCCAGCGCGGGCAGCACCGAGCCGGGGTCCGGGTCGGCCGTCAGCAGAAGGAGTTCCATGAGCTGCCTCCTCTTCTTCGTCCGAGAGGCGTGCACGCCTCTCGATCAACGCCGGGAGCCGGGGCGCCGGGTCGGCGCGCCTCAGCCCGATCATGGCGGGCAACATTCACACGAGTGACCCGGTCGACACCAACACGCGGTTCGGAGCAGGATAACCAGCTCACCGCCGCTACATGTCGTGCACGCGACGCGCCCTTCGCCACAGCGCTCTGGGCGGGCCGCCCGCCGACGTCGGTGAGACCCGCTCTACGGTCCTGGCCGACGGCCCGGCACCGCGTCGGGCAGTGGGGGTCGGAGGTCGGATGCGGAAGCTGGTCGTCGCGCTGCTGGTGCTCGTCGGGTTGCTCGTCGCCGCCGACTTCGGAGCGGCCGCACTCGCCGAATCGGCCGTGGCCCGGCAGATGCGCGAGCAACTCGGACTCCCCGACGACCCGTCGGTACGGATCAACGGATTTCCATTCATGACCCAGGCGTTGTCCGGGCGGTTCTCCGACGTCCATGTGGAGGCATCCCGGGTCAGCTACGGCAAGTTCCAGGAGCTCATGGTCTCCGCTGAACTGCAGGACGTCACCGCGCCGCTGGAGATGCTACTGGGCTCCGGTCCGATGACATTGCAGGTTGGCGCGGCCGAGGGCACCGTCCGCGTCTCCGCGGTCGACCTGGAGCGGATCATCCCCGACGTCAAGCACATGCGGATCGAGTCGATCGACAGCAAGGCCCTTCGGCAGGTGTTGGTGGACGGCGGGGATCCGTCGCTGGGCCGGCTCGACCCCGAACGCTCCGCCCGCATCGTCGGCACCGTCACCCAGTTCGGTCTGAAGGCCGACATCGCCGTCATCGTGGTGCTCGACCTCGTCGGCGGGCAGGCCCGGATCGTGCCTCGCGACATCCGGCTCGAAGACGGCACCCCGCTGCCGTTCCCCGAGTTCGCAAAACGGTTGCTGTTCACCCAGTTCACCGTGCCCATCGACGCCGGGACACTGCCGATGCAGGTCGTCCCCACCACGTTCCGGGCCCGCGACGGGCTGCTGGAGATCACCGGCATCGCAGCCGACCTCGTGCTCAGCGCGACGGCGACGAACGGCTGAACCCGACCTCACGGGAATGCGGCCGCACCCGAGGCGGTTCGGACGAACGTGCAGGGAACGGGCGTCGCGGTGCTGGTGGTCACGCTGGGGCTCGCGACCGTGATCGGGCTTGTCCTGCGATCCCGCAACGGGCGGCTGCGCGCAGGCGGGGGCGGAGCCGGCGGCTGGGCACTGGCCGGGCAGCCGGTGCGGGACGGCGACCGGGTACTGCTGCTGCAGATCTCGTCGCCGGTCTGCAGCCCGTGCCGGCAGACCGCCGCACTGCTGGCCGACCTCGCCGCGCGCACGCCGGGCATCGTGCACCGGGAGATCGACGCCGCCGACAACCCCGCTCCGGCGCGGGAGCTCGGCATCATGCGCACCCCGACCGTCGTCGCGTTCGACCGTTCCGGAACCGAACTGCTGCGGATCTCCGGGGTGCCCCGGATCAGCGATCTCGAGGCCGCCCTCACTCCCGGGCTGGACCGCGAATGACGCCGACGCCCGAACGGTTCGTCCGGTGGTGAAAGAGTTTTCCCGCAGAACCAGATCCTCGGTTATCCTCAGCACCGTGTTCTGGCCACTGACCCGCCGTCGCGCAGTTGATCTGTGCCGCGTGGGCAGTTGTCTGTGTCGTAACTCCTGAGCATCCGCTGCACGCCCGACCCCCGCGCGCACCCCTCGTCATCCTCAGGAGTTCTGCCATGTCCCGTCCCGGTGACCCACCGGTCGATCCGCGCGGGGTGCGCTTCTCCGCCACCCTGACCACCCTCGTCCTCGGGCTGGTGCTGCTGTCCGGAAACGGCTGGCTGCTGGCCGCGCAGGGCGTCGCTTTCGCACTCGGCGCGTTCGCAGGCCCCCGGTTCTCGCCGTACTCGGTGCTGTTCCGGACGTTCGTCGCCCGGCGGCTCGGACCACCGTCGGAGAAGGAGCCGGCCGCGCCCGTGCGCTTCTCCCAGACGGTAGGCCTCGCCTTCGCCGTGGTCGGCACCGTCGGATACCTCGCCGACCTCACCACCGTCGGGATCGTGGCCACCGCGTTCGCGCTGGCCGCCGCCTTCCTCAACGCCGCCTTCAGCTTATGCCTCGGCTGCGAGATGTACGGCCTCATCGCTCGATTCAAGAACCACGACAAGCAGGGAGCCACCGTATGAGCCGCCAGGACGTCCTGGTCACCGCCGACTGGGCCGAGAAGAATCTCGGTACCGAGGGAATCGTCTTCCTCGAGGTCGACGAGGACACCACCGCATACGACGGTGGTCACCTTCCCGGCGCCGTCAAGGTCAACTGGACCGTGGAGCTGCGCGACCCGGTCCGCCGCGATGTCGTCGACAAGGCCGGCTTCGAGGCGCTGCTGTCCGCAAAGGGCGTCGGCAACGACGACCTCGTGGTGCTCTACGGGGGCAACAACAACTGGTTCGCGGCCTACGCGTACTGGGAGTTCAAGCTCTATGGCCACGAGAACGTGAAGCTGCTCGACGGTGGGCGTAAGAAGTGGGAGCTCGACGGCCGCCCGCTCACCGTCGACGCGACCGACCGGCCGGCCGCCGTCTACACCGGCGCCAAAGATGCCGACCTGTCGATCCGCGCGTTCCGCGACGAGGTCGTCGAGTCGATCGGCAGGAAGAACCTGGTCGACGTGCGCTCGCCCGACGAGTATTCGGGCAAGATCCTCGCCCCGGCGCACCTGCCGCAGGAACAGTCCCAGCGGCCCGGTCACATCCCCTCGGCGATCAACATCCCGTGGAGCAAGACGGCCAACGAGGACGGCACCTTCAAGTCCGACGAGGACCTCACCACGCTCTACGGCAACGAGGGCTTCGACGGCGGCAGGCCGACCATCGCCTACTGCCGCATCGGCGAGCGCAGCTCCCACACGTGGGTCGTGCTGCACGAGCTGCTCGGCCACGGCGACGTGAAGAACTACGACGGCAGCTGGGTCGAGTACGGCTCGCTCGTCGGTGTGCCGATCGAGCTCGGGGCCCCGCAGAAGGTCGGTCATTCCTGATGTGCGGTGCTCCTGATCAGACCGTCGTCCTGCCCCCGAACACAGACCTGACCAGGGAGACCGTGCTGGCTGGACGCGTCGTAACAGCCGACCAACCGGTCGCCGGGGCTTTTGTCCGACTTCTCGACGCCACGGGTGAGTTCACCGCGGAGGTCGTCGCCTCTGCGTCGGGCGACTTCCGGTTCTTCGCTGCACCCGGCACGTGGACGGTCCGTGCGCTGACCCGCAACGGCAACGGCGAGACGGTCCTGATCGTCGACGGCCCCGGCCTGCACACCACGGAGATAGCGATCGACTGATCGCACACACGTCGTGCGGTCGGCACACATGCAGCAACATGTGTGCCGACCCGCGGTGGCGTGCCGTCCGCGAGTCACCATCCGAGTCACCGTCCGGGAGTCACCGCACGCGAGTTACCGCCCTCAATGGGCTGGAGCGGCGGCTGATGCCGGCGACACACTAGGGTTCCCGGTCGTGCACTGGTTCTTCACTGCCCTGCTGATCGCGGCGAGCGCGGGCACCGTCGGCTTCACCGGCTACCTGCTCCGACGGCTGTTCACCACGGAGCCCGACGTCCCCGCCGCCGTGCCCACTCTGGAGCCGACACCGTGACGGACCCCGAACCGGAACTCGCCGGAACGGTCAACGCCGCCGCGGACTCGGCGCGCCGCAACCGGCCACGTTTCGACGACCTTCCCGTCCCCGACGACACGGCCAACCTCCGGGAGGGCCCCGACCTGCACGAGCAGTGCATCGGGCTGCTGCCGCTGATCGGCGTGTGGCGCGGCGCGGGCGAGGTGGACTACCCGACCATCGACGGGCCCTACACGTTCGGCCAGCAGATCGTGTTCGCCCACGATGGCCGCCCGTTCCTGTCCTACGAGTCGCGGGCCTGGCTGCTGGGCCCCGACGGTGAGATCCTGCGCCCATCCGCCCGTGAGACCGGCTTCTGGCGCCCGCAACCCGACGGCGAGCTCGAGGTGCTCCTCACCCACGCCACCGGCGTCACGGAGATCTTCTACGGCCGGGCCCGGAACCTGACGTCGTGGGAGATGCAGACCGACGCGGTGCTGCGCACGGCGTCGGCCAAGGACGTCACCGCGTCGCACCGGCTCTACGGGCTCGTGGAGGGCGGGGATCTGGCCTACGTCGACGAGCGCCAGATGATGGGCCAGCCGCTCCAGCCACACCTCTCGGCGCGACTGAGCCGCATCGCGGGCTGACCGGCGGTCACACCCGGGTGTTGGCGAGGGCGAGCAACGCGTGCACGTCATCGATCGGGAGCCCTGACAGGCGTGCCAACTGCTCGGGCAGCAAGCCGGCGCCCGCGAGGCCGCCCAGCACCTCGCCGAGGGCGCTGCGCTGGTGGCGCACCGCATCGGACAGACGATCCAGCTGAGAGCTGGCCGCGTCCAGTTCCACCGTCGCACCGAGGGCGCACGCCGGGTCGGCGAGTAGCACGGCCAGCAGGCGGTCCCGGACGTCGCCGCCCGGAGGCGGAGTCGCGGCCCTCGACGCCTTCTCGGCGGAGGCACGTAAGGCCAGAGCCTGCGCGACAGCGGCCCCCACCGAACGGCTGGTGTCGCTGCGATCACCCGCCGGCCGGTCGGCCGGCACCCGGTCCTCGGGCACCGCACGGTCGGGCACCGCGCGGTCGGGCACTGCGCGGTCGGGCACCGTCATGAATGGCGCGGCCTCCCGAACCGCAACGGCATCCGCGACGGTCATCGGCGGCGCCGAGGGGGGGTCGACCGGCGCCGGATCTCCCGTCGCTGCCTCCCCTGTCGCTGCCTCCCCTGTCCAGTCGGCCGCGGTGGGCTCAGGAGTGTCGGGCCGGACGCGCCGGGTACGCAGGAATAGAGCGAGCAGCAAGATGAGTACCAACGCCACTCCCGCACCCAGCGGGACCAGCACTTCCGCCGTCAGGTCCAGCTGCATGGGTGCGCATAGTACGCGGCCCTGGCTCACGATACGCAACCGGGATTAAGCGGAGCGTGACGGTTCGATCGGACGCCTGGCCGGACCCGATCCGCTCCCCCCGGCCTCCGGCCGCTCGCCGTCCAGCGCCTTGTCTGCAGGAGGGTCATCGTGGTCAGGACGCCTGGCGGCC
>JBKJPD010000313.1:0-2729 GCA_046595345.1 Pseudonocardia sp. | reverse complement strand
AATCGACCCGGCGAAGCCCAGCTCGAGCAGGGTGTTGAAGTCGCCATCGGCGGCTTCGAGGACCTGGCCGAGCACCCGGTCGATCTCCTCGGACGTGACGGCGTGCAGCGGGATGCGCCCGACGAGGTGGATGTCGCCGATCCGGTCGATCATGAAGTGAACCCCGTAAAGGCGGGCGTTGCGCTGGAGCAGGAAGCGGTAGACGGCCTCGTGGTCCTCGTCGGGCCCACGGCAGACGAACGCCTGGATGAACAGCGAATGGTCGCGCACGACGAGCCAGCACTGCGTCTGCAGCCGATTCGTCCCCGGCAGCGAGACGAGGAACTGGCCCGGCTCCCGGCGGTGGTGCTCGACGCCCAGCTCGATCAGCGCGGCCGCCATCGTCGCGTCCACCTGCTGCCCGGTCGTCACCGCCCGATCACCCGGCGCGCGCGACGGCCGGGACGCGCAGGACTTGACGCTCCGAGTGCTCGGCGGCGGCGTCGGCGTAGGTGTCGAGCAGCGCGTCGGCGGTGCGGTCCCATGAGAACCGGCGCGCGTGCGTCACCGCACCCCGGCCGAGCTCGTCGCGGCGCTCCCGGTTCAGCACCACCGCACCCAGCGCGTCGGCCCACTGTCCGGGTCCGTGCCCGGGAACCAGCAGCCCGGACCGGCCGTCGGCCACCGCCACCGGCAGGCCACCGACACGCGCAGCGACAACCGGGGTGCCGCAGGCCTGGGCCTCGAGCGCCACCAGGCCGAACGACTCGTTGTGGCTCGGCACTGCGACCACGTCCGCGGCGCGGTAGACGTGCACGAGTCCCTGCCCGCCCTGCGGCGGCAGCAGGCGCAGCACGTCGCTGATGCCGAGGGCCGCCCCCAGCTCCTGCAACGCGGTCGGTTCGGTCAGGCCGCTGCCCGACGGGCCGCCGGCGACGAGGACGACGAGCCGGGCCCTCAGGGCGGGGTTGCGAAGCAGCAGCTCGGCGGCGGCGCGCAGCAGCACGTCCGGCGCCTTGAGCGGCTGGATCCGGCCGACGAAAGCCATCACGACGGCGTCGGGGGCGATGCCCAACGCCCGGCGCGCGGCGCGACGGTCCCCCGGTGCGAACCGGACGAGGTCCACACCCGGCGGGATCGTGACGGTGCGGCCGGGGTCGGCGCCGTAGAGCTCGACGAGCTGGCGGGTCTCCTCGTCGGTGTTACCGATGAGCCGGTCGGCCTCGGCCACGACCTGGTCCTCGCCGATCACCCGAACCATCGGCTCGGGCGGGTCGCCGTCGGCGAGCGCGGCGTTCTTGACCCGGGCCAGGGTGTGGGCACTGTGCACGAGCGGCACGCCCCAGCGGTCGCGGGCCAGCCAGCCGACCTGCCCGGAGAGCCAGTAGTGCGAGTGGACGACGTCGTAGTGGCCGGGCTCGTGGCGGGCCTCGGTGCGCAGCACCCCCGCGGTGAACGCGCAGAGCTGGCTGGGCAGATCGTTCTTGCCCAGACCCTCGAACGGCCCCGCGGCGACATGCCGTACCAGCACCCCGGGCACCAGCTCCACCACCGGCGCGTGCTCCGACGACGTGGCCCGTGTGAAGATCTCCACCTGCACGCCGCGTTGCGCCATCCGGGTGGCGGTCTCCACGATGTAGACGTTCATGCCGCCCGCATCGCCGGTGCCCGGCTGTTCGAGCGGCGAGGTGTGGACGGAGAGCAGGCAGACCCTTCGAGGCCACCGCGCCGCTCCGATGCTGGCAAGTGTCACCACTCTGTGTAGCACGCGATCCGAATGTTCACTCAGCAACCTCCCGCGCCGACTCCTCGTCGGCCAACAGGGCGAGCAGGGCCCGCAGCGGATCCTCGGCATGCCAGCGGCCGGACACATCGTGCCAGGTCGGGACGCGGAACCGCCCGTGCGTAGGTCGGCGCAGCATCACCCAAAGCTCCTTGTGCACCGCCAGATCACCGGCGGGTACCGGCACACCGAGCGTGTGACAGGCCACCACGACTTCGGCGAGCGCGGCCCAGGCTCGGGTTTCCCCGTCCCCCTCGACGTCGCCCGCGACCACCTCGGTGGCCAGCGGCAGGTCGAGCAACTCGGCCAGCGCCACCGGGTCACCCCCGATCACGAGCTCTCCCGCGGGGAATACCGCAGCAGGCCACGGCGCGTCCAGCACCACCGCGACGTCGACGCTCGCGATCGTGCCGTCGAACGCCCGGACGTGCTCGGGCAGGTCGAGATCCTCGGCGTCCACCCGGCCCGCGGCGACGGCCCGGGCGAGCGCGTCGTGGGCGTCGGCGACGAGTGCGGCGTCAGGATGGCGGGACGGGTCGGCGAGCCGGGTGAGGAGGTCCCCGGCCGCGCGGGCGTCGGCGATGACGAGATCGGCCCGCACCCCGATGGCGACGAGGAACGGCTCGTCGATGCGCACACTCGAACGCTCGTCCGCACCGACTCGCTCGCCCTTACGCACCGACTCGCGGAGGGGGGCGTAGAGGGCGGCCAGGTGGACGGCTGTGCCCAGCCGCCAGTGGCCGGGACGGTGGCCGTCCAGGCGGTCATGACGGGCCAGCCACCATGCCGTGTACGAGTGCGGCGCCGTGACGGCGGCGTGGGTCTCCCGCTCGGACGCCAGCAGGGCCAGCGCGGCGGGCCAGGCGTCGTCGTCTATCAGGTCGAGGCCGCGCACCGCGACGAGCCGGGTGGGTGGTGCGTCGAGGGCGTCCCACCAGCGTTCCTCGTCGTCGAGGTCGTGCTCGGG
>JBKJPD010000143.1:0-9813 GCA_046595345.1 Pseudonocardia sp. | reverse complement strand
GAGGTGACCAGCTCCTCGCGGATTGCGTCCAGCGGCGGGTTGGTGACCTGCGCGAACAGCTGGGTGAAGTAGTCGAACAGCATCCGCGGCCGCTGTGAGATCGCCGCGAGCGGCGCGTCGTTCCCCATCGACCCGATCGGCTCCGCGCCGGCCGCGGCCATCGGCTTGAGCAGGACGTTGAGCTCCTCCTCCGTATAGCCGAGCGACTGCTGCCGGCGGGTCAGCGCGGCGTGTGAGGGCACTTCGCGCTCCCTGTCGGGCAGGTCTGCGAGGCGGATCAGGCCCGCGTGCAGCCAGTCGGCGTAGGGGCGCTCGGCGGCCAGCTCGCTCTTGATCTCGGCGTCGTCGACGATCCGGCCTGCCGCGGTGTCGACGAGGAACATGCGGCCGGGCTCGAGGCGGCCCTTGCGGACCACCGCGGACGGCTCGACGTCGAGCACGCCGACCTCCGACGCCAGCACGACGGTGCCGTCATCGGTGATCCAGTAGCGGGCCGGGCGCAGACCATTGCGGTCCAGCACCGCGCCGATCAGGGTGCCGTCGGTGAACGTCACCAGCGCGGGGCCGTCCCACGGCTCCATCAGCGTGGAGTGGAACTCGTAGAAGGCCCGGCGCGCCGGGTCCATCTCGGCGTGGTTCTCCCACGCCTCGGGGATCATCATCAGTACGGCGTGGGGCAGGCTGCGCCCGCCGAGGTGCAGCAGTTCCAGCACCTCGTCGAACGTGGCCGAGTCGCTGGCGTCGGGCGTGACGATGGGGGACAGGCGCGTGAGGTCGCCCGGCAGGACGTCGGAGGCCAGCTGCGCTTCGCGCGCGGCCATCCAGTTGCGGTTGCCGCGCAGGGTGTTGATCTCGCCGTTGTGCGCGACGTACCGGTAGGGGTGGGCCAGCGGCCACGCCGGGAACGTGTTGGTGGAGAACCGGGAGTGGACCACGGCCAGCGCGCTCATCACGCGCTCGTCGGACAGGTCCGGGTAGAACGTCTCGACCTGCGGCTCGGCGAGCATGCCCTTGTAGACGATGGTGCGTGGTGACAGCGACGGGAAGTAGGTGCCGGTCGTGTGCTCGGCGCGCTTGCGCAGGCAGAACGTGAGGCGCTCCAGGGCGATGCCCTCCTCGCCGCCTGCTCCCGCGAGGAACAGTTGGCGGAACGACGGCATGGCGGCGCGGGCGCTGGGGCCGATGTCGGCCTTGTCGGGGTCGACGGGCAGTTCGCGCCAGCCGAGGACGACGAGCCCCTCCTCGACGGCCAGCCGGTCGATCTCCGCGACGGCGGCGTCGGCTTCGGCCACATCGACGGGCAGGAACGCCGTGCCGACGGCGTAGGCGCCCGCGGTGGGCAGCGCGAAGTCGACGACAGCGCGGAAGAACTCGTCCGGGACCTGGATGAGGATGCCGGCACCGTCACCGGTGTTGGCCTCGGCGCCGCGGGCACCGCGGTGTTCCAGGCGCAGTAGGGCGGTGAGTGCTTTGCGCACGATGCCGTGATCGCGCCGACCGGCCAGGTCGGCGACCATGGCCACGCCGCAGGCGTCATGTTCGAAGTCCGGGGCGTAGAGCCCCACACCCGCAGAGTTTGCAGCCAACAGAGCCTCCTGTCGTCTCGGTGCACCCCGACGATCGCATCGGGACGACGTGATGGTAGAAGAGTTTATCCGACGGTCCCGTTCGGCCGCTGGGTCTGGCCTCGAACGGGTACGCGGGTAGAACCGAGCTCCGGGCGGGGACGCCTCGGCGGCGGTTGTACACACTGCGAACCGCACGCCTCGGTGAGTGCGGAGCCTATCGTTACGCACAATGTCGCACGCGGTAGCGACGATTCGCCAGTGAAACGGGACGTGACCACCGTGACCAGGCACGGACCCCGGCTCCGGACGGTCCTGCCGGTAGACTACGCAACCAGCCCGGCACCGGAGGAGACTCACCCCGTGGACGTGCGTGCGGTGCTGGCCGATGTCGCCGGATTAGGGCCCTTCTTCAGCGTCAGCACCGATCCGGCAGAGGTCGTGGACCCGACCTGGCGGCCGATGGCGGACCTCTACTCCGACCCGCAGCCCCTGCGCGACCGCATCGCGCACGTGCGTCGCGTACTCGGCAGCGACGACCGGGTTGCGGCGTCGATCGCGTTCCAGGGGCTCGCGGCGCTGATCGTCTCGGCCCCGTTCGCGGCGGTCGTCCTGCACGGTGTCCTGCCGGAGCTGACCGCGCGGACGCTGCACTGGCGGGTCTCGGCGGGCGGGTCGTGGCCGCTGTGGTGGTCCGCGGCGACGGAGCGACCCGCGTCGGACCTCGCGGAGACGTTGCTCGACGAGCACCTCGTGCCGCTCGTCGCCGCCGTCCGCGCGCAGGTGCCCATCTCGGAACGGCTGCTGTGGGGAAGCGTCGCATCGTCGGTGGCGAGCGGGAAACGGCTGGTCGGCGGCCGGGGCCCGGCGGTGGCGAACCGGGCGACCGCGGTTGCGGAGCGGCTGCTCGCGACCGGTCCGCTGGCGGGTACGGGTGACCTGCTCGCGCCGGCCGGACCGGACCACGGCTGGTCGTTCCGGCGCCGGTCGTGCTGGCTCTACTACCGGGTCCGCGACGGCGGGCTCTGCGGCGACTGCGTCCTGCACCGGCGCGCGGGCGTCGAATAGCCTGACGCCCGGTGCAGGACGCCTGGCCGAACCCGACTCGCGGGCCGGTCAGCCCAGGAGGACGTCGGCGATCGTCACGCGGACGTCGACGTCGAGGCCGGTCAGCGCGGTCACCTCCGCCGCCACCTCGCGTTGGACGGCCTGCGCCACGTCGCGGCAGTTGTAGCCGAGCCGGGTCACCACGGTGACCGACACCTCGGCGGTGTGCCCGCGCACTGCGGCGTTCACCCCGTCGGTCCGCAGCGGCAGGTGCAGGACCGTGCCCGCGATACCGAGAAGGGTCTGGGCGAGGTCGGCCCGCAGCGCCACCACACCCGGCACCCGGCGCGCCCGGCGCTCCGCGATGCGCGCAACCGCGGCGTCGCCCACGGTGAGCCGGACCGGCGGCGCTGTCCCGTCGCTCACGGCGCGCCGTCCCCGTAGATGTCCACGACCTCGATGTCGACCCGTGCCACGGGTATCCCCAATGCCTGCTCCCCGGCCGCGACCACCATCTGCCGCACGCGCGCCGTCACGGTGGCCAGGTCCACCCCGAAACGCGCCGACACGGTGAGCGTGACCTCCGCGGCGGGTCGGCCCCCGACCTGTTCGATCCGGCAGCTGCGGGCCCGCACCCCGCCCATCCGGTCGACGACGTTGCGCAGCACCGCGGCGGCGGCGGGGCGGCTGAGTCGGGAGAGGCCGTACGGGGACTCCAGGATCAGCACGTCGTGGGGTCGGAGCTCGCTGCCTACCGCGCCCAGCACGCGGTCCATCAGCGACGGGGGTGGTTCGAGGTCCTGCGCCGCCAGCCGATGTATCACCGAGTCGAGTCGCCGGGCGTCGGCGTGGACGGCGCCGCAGTGCGGGCAGTCGCGCTCGTGCTCGTCGGGTTCGCTGCCGGACGCGGTGCGGTCCCACGCCCGCGCGGCGTCCCGGCCGCAGGCGAGCGGCTGCACGGGCACGTCGGGGTCGTTCGGCGCCCCGATGTCGTTCGGCGCCCCCATGTCGTTCGGCGCCCCCATGTCGTTCATCGCCACGGTCGCATCACCTCCGCCAGACGTAGACGGGCCCGGTGGATCCGACCGCGCACGGCATCCTCGCTCGCCCCGGTGATCTCCGCGATCTCCCGGTATCCGAGACCCTCCAGCTCGCGCAGGACCCAGCAGATGCGCAGTTCGTCGCTCAGATCCTGCAGTGCCCGACCCAGCGCCTCCAGCTCGGCGTCGAGCTCCGCGGCGCGGGCGGGGGAATCCGGCGCGACGGAGGTGTCGTCGGCCTCGTCCAAGGGAACCGGCCGACGCTTGCGCAGCATGGCGATGCAGCGGTTCGTGACGATCCGGTACATCCAGGTGGAGAACGTCGAGTCGCCGCGGAACCTCTCGATCCGGCGCCACGCGTCGAGCAGCGCCTCCTGCAGCGCGTCCTCGGCCTCTCCTGCATCACCCATGACCCGGACGGCGAGGCGGTAGAGCACCGCCTGGTGCCGGCGCGCGAGCATCTCGAACGCGCGCACGTCGCCCTCCTGGGCGCGCACGACGAGCGTGAGCTCGTCCAACTCGTCGGGCAGTGCCGGGGGAGTGGCCGATGTGCCGGCCGCGCGTACGGGCGTGACCTGCACCCGGTCCCGCGTTGCCTCCACCACGCTCCACCCGATGATCGACTGAGACGGGCCCACGGTGAGCAGCGACGACCGTGAGGTGTCAGAACTGATGGCAGGCAGGGTAGTCGTCGGTGCCCGGCCGTCCGAGCCGCCCGTTCGCGTTTCCGCCGACGCCGCCGACGCGGCCGCTACTGTGCATGGATGATCGAGCCCCTTGCGGCCCGCCCCGCCGATGCGACGGGACGAGTGGCCGAGGTTGCCGCGGCGGTGCTGGCCCACCCCGGCGTCATCCGGCTCGACGGCGGGCCGTTCGGCACGGTCGCCTCGCACCTGCCGGGCAGGCGTCGCATCCTCGGTGTGCGAATCGGTGTCGACGACGAACCAGTCGAAGTGGCCGTCGTCGCCCGGCTCGGGCTCCCGCTCCCACGGCTGGCCGAGGAGCTCGGCGCCGCGGTCCGGGCGCTGCTCGGGCCGGTGGCGGTCGAGGTGACGGTCTCCGATGTCGCACCCGTCGCCGTGCCCGCGCGGCCCGGCGACGACATCTGTCCGGGGGTCTCCCGCCGGTCCTGACCCGTCCTACCGGCCGTCCCGGGCGTCCGCCTGGTGGGCGGTCGGTGGACGGCCCGGTCCTCTCGCCTAGACTTGCCGGACCACACGTCGGCGGGCCTCCGTCCACCCGGCGTCTGTGCCCACGTACGTTTGTGACCCGAGTTAGTCCCCGGGCCGCACCCACGTTCCATGATCGAGGAGTCCCCCACCGTGAAGAGCACCGTCGAGCGGCTGAGCCCGACGCGAGTCCGGATCAACGTCGAGGTGCCCTTCGACGAGTTGAAGCCGGACTTCGACCGCGCCTACAAGAAGATCGCTCAGGACATCCGGGTGCCCGGATTCCGCCCGGGCAAGGTGCCGGCCAGGATCATCGAGGCCCGCCTCGGCCGTGGCGCCGTCCTCGAGGAGGTCGTCAACGGGGCCGTCCCGCTGAAGTACTCCCAGGCTGTCAGTGCCGCGGAGGACATCACCCCGCTGGGTCGTCCCGACATCGAGGTCACCGAGATCGCCGACGGTGACAAGATCACGTTCACCGCCGAGGTCGATGTCCGCCCGGAGATCACTCTCCCGGCGCTGGACACACTCGCGGTGTCCGTCGAGGACTTCGAGGTCACCGACGCCGACGTCGACGAGCAGATCGTGAACCTGCGGACGCGCTTCGGCACGCTCGCCGGGGTGGATCGTCCGGCGGTGAAGGACGACTTCGTCCTCATCGACCTGTCCGCCACAGTGGACGGAGTCACCGTCGAGGAAGCCGCCACAACCGGCTTCTCGTACCAGGTCGGCCAGGGCGGCCTGATCGAGGGTCTCGACGAGGCCATCCAGGGTCTGTCGGCCGACGAGTCGGCCACCTTCACGTCCACGCTGGTCGCCGGCCAGTACGTCGACAAGGACGCCGAGGTCTCGGTCACGGTCACCGCCGTGAAGGAGCGCACCCTCCCCGAAGCCGACGACGACTTCGCGCAGCTCGCGAGCGAGTTCGACACGCTCGAGGAGCTCACCGACAGCCTCCGCACGCGGATGTCGCAGGTCAAGAAGATGGAGCAGGTCACGCAGGCCCGCGACCACGTTCTCGACGCGCTGGTCGAGGCGACCGACGTGCCGCTCCCGGAGAGCGTCGTGGCCTCCGAGGTCGACTCGCGCAAGCACGACGCGATCCACGGCTTCGAGCACGACGAGGAGCGCTTCGTCGAGCACCTCGCCACGCTGGGCAAGACCCGCGAGGAGTTCGACACCGAGATCCGCGACGAGGCCGAGAAGTCGGTGCGCACCCGACTCGTGCTCGACGCGCTGGCCGACGCCGAGCAGATCTCGGTCAACGACCAGGAGCTCACCGAGCGGATCATGTACCAGGCCCGGGAGTACCAGATGCCGCCCGAGGAGTTCGTGCGGCGCATCCAGGAGGCCGGACAGCTCGGCGCCATCTACGCCGACGTCCGGCGCAGCAAGGCGCTGATCGCGGCCGTCCGTCTGGCCACCGTCACGGATGCCTCCGGCGCCCCCGTCGACCTCTCCGAGCTGCTCGGAGGGGACGACAGCGACATCGAGATGCTCGAGGTCCCCGCCCCCGGGGACGCAGACCCCGAGGATGCGGTCACCGACGAGGTGACCGGCCAGGCCGAGGAGGCTCCTACCGTCGTCGAGGGATCGGTCGAGGAGACCGGCACCGACGAGGCGAAGACCGCCAGCACCACCTGAGCATCACCCGGTCGGCCACACGCCCAGAGCGAACACCCGGGTCATTCGCGGACGGCCGACCGGCCGTCCGCGTAGGGTCGGGAACCACAGACGACGCGAGCTGACCAGCAGAAGGCAGGGTGAAAGTGACCCCACAGGACACCGCGGGCAGCGCCAGCGAAGCGCGTATGGACGCTGTTCCGCGAAGCGGAGACCGCTTCGGAGCGGAGATGCGACGGGGTGCGCCCTCGTCGATGACGCTCTCGGACTCGGTGTACGAGCGGCTGTTGCAGCAGCGAGTCATCGTGCTGGGCCAGCAGGTCGACGATGACATCGCCAACCGGATCGTCGCGCAGATGCTCCTGCTGTCGGCCGAGGACTCCACGGCGGACATCGCGCTCTACATCAACTCGCCCGGCGGTTCTGTCACCGCGGGCATGGCCATCTTCGACACGATGGAGTTCATCGAGTGCGACGTGGCCACCTACTCGATGGGTCTGGCCGCCTCGATGGGCCAGTTCCTGTTGTCGGCGGGCACCCGCGGCAAGCGGTACGCGCTGCCGCACTGCCAGATCCTCATGCACCAGCCGTCGGCCGGTGTGGGTGGCACGGAGTCCGACATCTCGATTCAGGCGGAGCTGTTCAAGCGCCACAAGCGCGAGATGGCCGAGCTGATCGCCGGGCACACCGGTCAGACCGTCGAGAAGATCGTCGCCGACTTCGACCGCGACCGCTGGTTCTCCGCGCAGGAGGCCCTCGAGTACGGCTTCGTCGACCATGTGATCTCCCGCGCCGGGCAGCTCCCCGACGCCACCAGTAAGAACGGGAACGGGAGCAAGAAGTGATGCCACAGTCTCGCTACGTGCTGCCGTCGTTCGTCGAACGCACCAGCTACGGGGTCAAGGAGTCCAACCCGTACAACAAGCTGTTCGAGGAGCGCATCATCTTCCTCGGCGTGCAGATCGATGACGCGTCGGCCAACGACGTCATGGCGCAGCTGTTGTGCCTGGAATCGGCCGACCCGGACCGTGAGATCAGCATGTACATCAATTCCCCTGGTGGCTCCTTCACCTCGCTGATGGCCATCTACGACACGATGCAGTTCATCCGGCCCGATATCCAGACGGTGTGCCTCGGGCAGGCCGCGTCGGCTGCCGCGGTACTGCTCGCGGCGGGCACTCCCGGCCGTCGGCTCGCGGTGCAGAATGCGCGCATCATGATCCACCAGCCGTCGGTGGAGAGTATCTACGGCCAGGTGTCGGACCTGGAGATCGCTGCTGCCGAGGTCTCGCGGATGCGAAAGCTGCTGGAGGCCACGCTGGCCAAGCACAGTGGCCGCAGCCCGGAACAGGTCCGCCAGGACATCGAGCGCGACAAGATCCTCACGTCCGAAGAGGCCAAGGAGTATGGCATCGTCGACGAGATCATTCAGAGCCGGAAGCTCTCCGCGGTCAAGTAGCACCGTCCGGGAGCCGCGCCGGGGCCGACCTCGGTCCCGGCGTCGACCGTCCGCCGACATGTCCGGAATTACGAGTGTTTCGATGCTCCCCCGGGAACGTGTTGGGCGGGTACCGTCACGAGGGCGCGCCGTACGGGCGTGCCGGATGGGACTGGGGTCTGCACTCATGGCACGCATCGGCGATGGCGGTGATCTGCTCAAGTGCTCGTTCTGCGGGAAGAGCCAGAAGCAGGTCAAGAAACTTATCGCCGGCCCTGGCGTATACATCTGCGACGAGTGCATCGATCTGTGCAACGAGATCATCGAGGAAGAGCTCGCGGAGGCCGGTGAGGTCAAGCTCGACGAGCTTCCCAAGCCCATTGAGATCCACGAGTTCCTCGACCAGTACGTAGTCGGGCAGGATCAGACGAAGCGCACGTTGTCGGTGGCGGTCTACAACCACTACAAGCGCATCCAGGCAGGCGACAAGGGCCGCGGGCCCGACGGCGACGGCGTCGAACTCGCGAAGTCCAACATTCTCATGCTCGGCCCC
Source organism: Pseudonocardia sp. (assembly GCA_046595345.1). Classification (GTDB taxonomy): domain Bacteria; phylum Actinomycetota; class Actinomycetes; order Mycobacteriales; family Pseudonocardiaceae; genus Pseudonocardia. The sequence continues at coordinate 1,381 of JBKJPD010000143.1, read as the reverse complement.
ACGGGCTGCGGCAAGACCTACCTCGCCCAGACGCTCGCGAAGCTGCTCAACGTGCCGTTCGCGATCGCGGATGCCACGGCGCTCACCGAGGCGGGCTACGTCGGCGAGGACGTCGAGAACATCCTGCTCAAGCTCATCCAGGCGGCGGACTACGACGTCAAGCGGGCCGAGACCGGGATCATCTACATCGACGAGGTCGACAAGATCGCCCGCAAGTCGGAGAACCCGTCGATCACCCGCGACGTGTCCGGCGAGGGTGTGCAGCAGGCGCTGCTGAAGATCCTCGAGGGCACCACGGCGAGCGTCCCACCCCAGGGTGGCCGCAAGCATCCGCACCAGGAGTTCATCCAGATCGACACGACGAACGTGCTGTTCATCGTGGCGGGTGCGTTCTCCGGCCTGGAGCGGATAATCGGTGACCGGGTCGGCCGTCGGGGGCTCGGCTTCGGTGCCGAGATCCGCGGCAAGAATGATGCGGACGCGTCGGCGAGCTTCGCCGACACGATGCCGGAGGACCTCATCAAGTTCGGCCTGATCCCCGAGTTCATCGGCCGCCTGCCGGTGGTCGCCTCGGTGACCTCGCTGGACAAGGTAGCCCTGGTCAAGATTCTCACCGCACCCCGCAACGCGCTGGTGAAGCAGTATCAGAAGCTGTTCGAGATGGACGGTGTCGAGCTCGAGTTCACCCCCGATGCGCTGGAGGCGGTGGCCGATCAGGCCATCCTGCGGGGCACCGGCGCGCGTGGCATCGCCGCCCTGTACGCGCGCTCCCCGATCGTGCGTCCGCTGCTGGAATGCTCGCGCGCGGAGATTGCCGCGTACGCGACGCGAATGGACATCGCCTGGTGCGACGATCCCTCCAACGCGAGCCGGCGCTACCTGAGGAACCGGGTGCGGCACGACCTGCTACCGGCCATGCGCCGCGTGCGTCCAGGCATCGACGCGGAATTCCTCGCCCTCGCCCGTCGCGCCCGCGCGTTGCGCCAGACGCTTCACGAGGTGACGGCGGAGTTCGTGGTGAGCGAAGGTCTCGGACGTGTGGTATCGCGTCTGCCCGGCTCGTTGATGCCGACCGCGACCCCCGTCGAGGCGGAATCGGAGCTCGACATGCCGTGGAAGCCTCCCGCGCTCGCGCTCTTCTGGCAGGCGATGGCCGAGCGCGCCGGCGTGGCCCTCGACCGTCGGGGCATCGAGCGGCTCGTCGGCTATGGATCGTCGGGGCGCGTGGGCTCTCGCATTCCGCTCTCGGCAGGAATGGAAGCGCTGCGCCGCCACGATTCTATCGAGCTGCGGAGACGACCATCGCTCGTCACGGCGCCGGCGACCCTCGCCATGCGACGCGAAACGATGTACGGATCGTGGCGCTTTCGGCCCCTCGCAG
>JBKJPD010000638.1:0-4844 GCA_046595345.1 Pseudonocardia sp. | reverse complement strand
GAACCGGGTCGACGTCTTCTTCACCATCGACAAGGGTGCGGCGAAGTCCGATCTCGCGGGTCTGCGCGCGGAGTTGCTGGCCCGCCATGTCACCAGCGGGCACCGGGTCGTCGAGGCGCCCGATCCGGAACGCGACCGGGGGGTCCGCGACGAGGAGGGGCGACGCTACGAGGCTGCGGTCGTCGACTGGCAGGACCGCCGCGAGGCCCTCTACGAGACGATGATCGCCGACGAACTGCCCGACGGTGGATGCGGGGGATTCCTGGTGTGGGGCGATCCCGCCCTCTATGACGGCACCCTGCGCATCCTCGACCGGATCGTCGCCAGGGGCGCCGTCACGTTCGAGATCGAGTCGATCCCCGGGATCAGCAGTGTGTCGGCCCTCGCGGCGCGCCACCGGCTGATCCTCAACCGGGTCGGGCGGCCGTTCCTCGTCACCACGGGGCGCCGCCTCGCGGCCGAGGGCATCCCGGCGGGCATCGACGACGTCGTGGTGATGCTCGACGCCCACAACGCCTTCGCCGCGCTGCCCGACACCGACGTCGACATCTACTGGGGTGCCTACCTCGGCACCCCGGACGAGGTGCTCGTCCGCGGTGATCTGCAGGCGGTGAAGGGCGAGATCGTGGCGGTCTGGGCGCGGTGCCGCGAGCGCAAGGGCTGGATCATGGACACCTACCTGCTGCGCCGCCGGGCGCCGACGTGAACGTCCTGATCCTGGGTGGTACGGGGGAGGCCCGGCGCCTCGCCGCGGCACTTCACGGCGACCCGGCGTACGCGGTGACATCGTCGCTGGCCGGTCGGGTGACCGTGTCGAGGCTTCCGTGCGGGGAGGTACGCGTCGGTGGGTTCGGCGGCGTCGACGGGCTGGTCGGCTGGTTGCGCGGGCATCGCACCGACGTCGTCGTCGACGCCACGCACCCGTTCGCGGTGCGGATGACGGCCAACGCGGTGGCGGCCACGGCCGCGGTGGGGCTGCCACTGATCGTCCTGCGCCGCAACGGCTGGACAGCCGGGCCGGGCGACCGCTGGTGCCGCGTCCCGTCCGCCGCGGCCGCCGTCGAGCTGTTGCCCGAACTGGGGGAGCGGGTCTTTCTCGCCACCGGGAGCGGTGATCTCGCGGCGTTCGCCGGGCTGGACCTGTGGTGCCTGGTCCGGGCGGTCGACCCGCCGCCGCCGCCGCTGCCGCCGCGCCGTCAGGTCGTCCTCGGCCGTGGGCCGTTCACCGCCGACGCGGAGCGGGCCCTACTGGCGGAGCACCGCATCGACGTGCTCGTCACGCGTGACAGCGGTGGCGCGATGACCGCGGCCAAGCTCGTCGCGGCCCGCGAGCTCGGCCTGACGGTGGTCCTGCTGGACCGCCCGCCGGCCCCGGACGTACCGACGGTGCCGAGCGTGGCGGACGTCGTGCGGCGCCTCGGCGCGCTGCCACGGTGACGGTCGCGGGTGGCTCCATCCGGAACTCCGCGGGCTCGCCGGACGCGGCGATTGTTTCGGGGCGCAGATCCGAGTCGAACAGGCCGTCTGCCGCAGCCTGCGCACTGTCCCGCTCCGGGGGGTCGGATGGCGATACGGCTGGTCTGCGGAGGCCTCTGCGGCAATTCGGGTGATCAACTGGTCAGGCCCCGCCACATCAGGACCGGTTGGGCAGGCGGCGCCCGGCGTTGTTGTGCTCGCCCGGCCCGAGGAGGAAGGCGCGTCGGGTGGGCACCGACGGGACCGCACGTGATCGGCGACCTCGGCGCAGGGGTCGACCGGACCGTGATCACCGGCGATCAGGGCGCTGCGCGCACCGCCAGCAGGGCGATGTCGTCGCCCAGCGGGTCGGGGGAGAACCGTTCCACGGCCTCCAGCACGGCGGCGACGACGTGGGTCGCCGGTCCGGCGGCGGCACGCGCCGCCGCGGCGAGGAGCCGTTCCGCACCGAACTGCTCACGCCCGCGGCGGCGCTCTGTGACCCCGTCGGTGTAGACGAGCAGCGTGTCGCCGGGACTGAGCCGGTGCCGGGTGCATTCCAGCCGCACCGTCGAGATCAAGCCGACGGCGGTGCCGAACCGGCCGATCAGCTCGGCGGTGCCGTTGGGGTGCACGACCACCGGCTGCAGGTGGCCTGCCAGCACCAGTTCGATGTCCAGGCCGGGTGGGCGCCCGGGCCGGGGCCTGCTGACCATGGCAGCGGCCAGCGTGCAGAACTGCAACGGATCGGCGGCCTCCATCATCACGTCGTTGAGTGTCGCGATGGCGCCGGGCAGCGATCGGCCGTCGCGCACCAGCACCCGCAGCACGTCCCGGACGAGCCCGGTGCGGGCGGCGGCCCGGGCGCCCTTGCCGCAGACGTCGCCGATCGAGACGAGCCAGTGCGAGGGATCGACCGTGAGCACGTCGTAGAAGTCGCCGCCGACGTCGCTGCCGGAGCTGGCCGGAAGGTACTCAGCGGCGAAGTCGACGCCCGGCGCAACCGGCAGTGCCCGGGGGAGCAGCGCCTGTTGCAGTGCCTGGGAGACCCGGACGTGCGCGGCGGTGCTCTGCGCGTTCTGGATCGCCAGTGCGGCCCGCCGCGCGATGTCACCAGCCAGTACGACGTCCTCAGGGGTGTGCGAGCGCCCGTCGGGCCTGCCGACGAGGAGCGTGCCGATCGTGGTGCCGCGGGCCCGCAGCGGCAGCGCGATCCCGTCGGTCGGCACCGCGAACCGGACGGGCGCGGAACCGTCGCGGACCAGCTCGGTGAGCCCGGCGCGCAGCTCGCGCGGCAGGCCGGGAACGGCGTCGGGGTCGAGCACCGCGCGCAGGTCCGGCAGTTCGTTCTCGTCGGCGTGGGTGAGCGCGGCCAGCCGTAACCGTCCCAGCGGATCGACGAGGTGCACCGCGCACCAGCGACCCAGCCGTGGCACGACGACCTGGGGAACGACGGCCACAGCCAGCTCGACGTCGAGGGTCTGGCCGAGCAGCTCGCTGGTGTCGGCGAGATAGGCCATCCATGCCCGGCGCCGCTGGTCGACCCCGCGCAGCCACACCGACTCGACTGCCATCGCGACCCGGAACGCGATCAGCTCGGCCATGTCACGGGTGCGGGCGGTGTCCACCGCGGGCTCACCTGCCCCGGCCCGGTGCGTCACCTGCAGCGATCCACGCAACGGTGGTGTCACGGGCAGGGCCACCTCGACCAACGTTCCGTGCCCGGCGAACGGGAGGCGGCGGGCACCGTCCCGGGCGACCTCGCGCGGCCCAGCCCCGTCGCCTTCGTCGATCTCGACGGCGACGGACGCCGCGTCGAGCACCTCGCGGAGCCTGCGGACCAGCTCGGGTACCAGCTCGAGCGGTTCGAGCCGGTCGGCGAGCGCTGGTGCCACGTGCAGCAGGCGACGGGCCTGCTCCGCAGCCGACCAGGTCTGCCGCGCGTCCGCCTGCGGTTCGGGCGCGATCGCGGCCGGCGCAGGATCGGCACTGTGTGCGATCGCGAACCACGTGACATGCCGGCCGTCGGACTCGTGCCGGGTGCCCCACGTGGTCGCCAGCCGGTCCACGAGTTCCAGTCCGCGACCGTGGGTGGCGGCTCGGCCGTATCGGCGCCGCGGCTGGGCCAGGTGCAGTTCCAGCGGTCCCGCGCCCCGGTCGGTGACGGCCACCGTCAGCGTGTCGTCGTCGAGGGTCATCGTCATCTCGAACTCGGTGCCTGCGTGTAGCACCGCGTTCTCACACAATTCACTGGCCAGCAGGATCGCCGTGTCGACGACGTCCTCGTCGAGGTGGTCCGCCGATCCACCGAGGGCGTCCTGGAGCATCCGGCGCGCTCGTCCCGCGGATCGGGCGTCGGGCGGGAGCAGGATCCTGCGCTCGAGCTGGACGGGCACGGCTGCAGTGTGCACTGTTGATCGGAGGAGTGCTTGCACCGACTCGTCCGGCGGCCGGGGCCGGGTCATCGACTAGACTCGGATTCTGCGGTGGCCGAGCCGGTGCCACGGCGACGAGTGCCCGGCCGCCTGCGAATCTGGGAGGACGCCGGGCATGACGACGACACGGGGCACACGGACGCCATCTGCGGATTCCGAGCTGCTGGTGGAACTCGCCGGGGCGCTGCAACAGGTGCGCCACGGCCGTTTCGAGGTCCGTCTGGCGCGCCGCGAGGGCCCGGCGGGCGACGTGATCGACCAGTTCAACGAATTGGTCAAAGTGGCGGAACGACGCAACCGGGACCTGCTGCGGATCAGCCGGGTCGTGGGCCGTGAGGGCCGCATGTCGGACCGGCTCGACGAGGAGTCCTACGACGGCGGCTGGGCGACGGGTGCGCAGGCCGTCAACGCCCTGATCGACGATCTGGCGGCACCCACCGCGGAGATCGCCAGGGTGATCGAGGCCGTCGCCGAGGGTGACCTGTCCCAGCACATGGCGTTGGAGATCGAGGGCCGCCCGCTGCGCGGGGAGTTCCGGCGCATCGGCCGCACGGTCAACACGATGGTCGACCAGCTCTCCTCCTTCGCCGACGAGGTGACGCGCGTGGCGCGCGAGGTCGGCACCGACGGGCGCCTCGGCGGGCAGGCCGACGTCCGCGGCGTCGCGGGCACCTGGCGGGCACTGACCGACTCGGTGAACACGATGGCCAGCAACCTGACCAACCAGGTGCGGTCGATCTCCAGCGCCGCCACGGCCATCGCGCAGGGCGACCTGTCGCACACGATCACGGTGGACGCCCGCGGCGAGGTCGCCGAGCTCGCCGACACGATCAACGCGCTCACGGCCACGCTGCGCCTGTTCGCCGACGAGGTGACGCGGGTGGCCCGTGAGGTGGGCACCGACGGTCGCCTCGGTGGCCAGGCGGTGGTGCCCGACGTGGCGGGTACCTGGAA
>JBKJPD010000546.1:0-2975 GCA_046595345.1 Pseudonocardia sp. | reverse complement strand
CCCGCGAGTCGGGCCCCCCACCCCCGCGAGTCGGGGCCTCCACCCCCGCGAGTCGGGGCCTGCATGCCCGCGAGTCGGGGTCCTCCATGCCCACACCCCAGCGCGCAACAACCTCGGCCAGCATCGAGGGCGCGACTCGCTCGCACTCAGAGCCCGACTCGCGGGGGGTCGGTGAGGCGGCCGCGGGCGTCGGGTTCCCAGCGGGCCAGGCGCTCGCGCAGTGTGGTGACCAGCTGTCCCAGCAGCTCCTCGCCCTCCGCGGCGGCGGCACCACGGGGGTCGCCGAGGATGCCGTTGGGGCTGGCTGCAGCCACGCCGCCGGCGGTCAGGATCGGCAGCAGCTCCACGAGCGGGGTCGTGTTGCCGGGCACGACGGCGTCGAGCCGGACCAGCCCGGGATCCAGTGCGAGCAGGATCGACGTCTCGGTCCGCCCCGCGTGCGCATCACCGCGGGGCACCGTGCAGCCCGACCACGCGACGTCGCGGCCCTCGTAGCGCAGCAGGACCACCGCCTCGGGGACGGTGGGCAGGTTGCCGCCGTGCCCGTTGACGAACACCAGCCGCGACGCCCACCGCCCCGCCGAGCGGCCGAGCTCGACCAGGACCGCGCGCAGCGCTGCGTGCCCGATCGAGAGCGTGCCGGGGAAGCCTTCGTGCTCGCCCGAAGCGCCGTAGGCCAGCGGGGGCGCCAGCAGCAGCGTCGGATCGCCGTGGGCGGCCCGCCGGGCGACGGCCGCGGCGATCCGTGCGTCGGTGTCCAGCGGCAGGTGCGGGCCGTGCTGTTCCAGCGACCCGACCGGGACGATCACCGTGCGCGGAGCGGCGTCGTCCAGCTCGGTCCAGGTGTGTTCCCCGAGGCGGGCGCTCACAGCTCCACCGCCACCCGTTCGCCCTCGGCGATCGCGGCGTGCACCCGGCGCGGGGCCAGGCAGTCGCCGATCCGGTGCACCGGGATTCCGTGGCCGCGCAGGGCGTGCCACAGCCCGTCCTCCGGCGTGGGCGGCACCGCGCAGACGACCCAGTCGTACCTCGACGGATGCAGCTCGTCGACGGTGTGGTGCAGCAACGTGACCACCACCTTCCCCTCGTCCGCCGCGGCGTCCACGATCACCCTGTCGGTCGTCAGCATGATCCCCGCCGCGTGCGCCCGCCGGTGGAACAGCTCCATGTCCAGTGTGAGGCCGAGGTCCTGCCCGACCACCATGCCCGGCGTCGTGATCTCCACCGCGCACCCCCGACCGGCGAGCAGTTCAGCCACCGATGTGGCCTGGTGGAAGCCCAGCTCGTCGTACACCAGCACATCGCCGGCGGGCCTGACACGTCCGGTGAGCACGTCGCGGACGTCGACGACGCGCCCCAGCCCGGCGGCCCAGGTCGGGGCCACGTACCGCGCGCCGGTGGCGAGGACGACGACGTCGGGCCGATCTGCGTCCACTATGGATCGATCGACCCCTACGCCGGTGCGGATCCGCACGCCGGCGCGGTGACAGCGCGCGAGCAGGTCCCGCGTCACATTTCCGAACTCGCCACGCCCCGGCGCGGACGCGGCCACGGCGACCTGGCCGCCCACCGTCGGTTCGCGCTCGCACAGAACTACCCGGTGCCCCCGGGCGGCCGCGGCGGCCGCGGCGGCCAGCCCAGCAGGCCCGCCGCCGACCACGAGCACCCGTCGCCCGGGCACCGTCGGCTCCGGCAGCGCCACGGCCTCCCGGCCTGCCCGGGGATTGACCAGGCACCCGAGCCGCTGGTTGAGCCCGACCCTGCCGACGCACTCCTGGTTGCACGCGACGCACGCCCGGCTCGGGCCGGAGGCGAAGTCCGGGTCGGCGATCTGCCCGCGGACCACACCCACCAGGTCGCAGTGCCCCTCGGCCAGCGCCCGCTCGGCCTGCGCGTGATCGGTGAAGCGCCCGACGCCGATCACCGGCAACGACACCGCGGCCCGGATCGCCGAGGGGATGAACAGCGCGTACCCCGGACGTACGGGCATCGGCGCCTCGATGAGGTACAGCGTCGAGGTGGCCACGCCGATCGAGGTGTTGAGGTAGTCGAGACCACCGTGGCGTTCGAGGATCCGGGCGGTCTCAACGGCCTCGGCCGGTGACGTGCCGCCCGGGATGCCCTCGTCGCCGCAGAGCCGGACGCCGAGCACGCGGCCGGGACCGATCGCCGAGCGCACCGCGGCGACGACCTCCCGCACGATGCTTACCCGGTTCTCCAGGGACCCGCCGTAGCGGTCGGTGCGCAGGTTGGTGAGCGGGGAGAGGAACTGTCGCAGCAGCGACGCGTGCGAGCACTGCAGCTCCACACCGTCGAAGCCGCCCTCCACGCACCGCGCGGCGACGCGCGCGTAGCCGTCGACGACCTCCCGGATCTCGGCGACGGTGACGGCCTTGGGGACCTCGCGGAACATCGGGTCCGGCAAGGGCGACGGTGCCCACACCGGCAACCGGGAGTACATCCCCGAGGACTGGCCGCCATTGTGGTTGAGCTGCGCGAGCACCGGGACGCCGTGTGCGTGCACGGCGTCGGTGAGGCGCCGGTAGCCGGGCAGGACGTCCTGGACGTGCCCGCGGATCAGCTTCTCGTAGGGCCGGTCGGCCGGGTGTACGGAGTGTTCCTCGGTGATCACCAGCCCGGCCCCGCCCGCGGCCCGTGCCGCGTAGTAGGCGGCGTCCTGCGCGGTGGGGAGGCCATCGGCGGCGGCGTCGGTGAGGTGAGCGGAGAACACGATCCGGTTGCGCAGGGTCAGCGGGCCAAGGCGCAGCGGGGAGTGCAGGATGCCGGTCATATGGGCCGCAGCGGGGCTCCGCCGACCGACAGCGCGGCCCACCTGCCCTCCAGTACGGCTTCGTACACCGTGCGCGGGGCCACGCAATCGCCCGCGCGGGGAAGCTCCGGGCGCGTGAGCCAGAGCGTGTCGTCGGGCAGCCGATGCCCGCAGTCGATCACCAGCGCACAGGCCGTCTCGCGCC
>JBKJPD010000095.1:0-3769 GCA_046595345.1 Pseudonocardia sp. | reverse complement strand
GTCGAGACGTTCCTCGTCGACCCCGTGCAGTCCACCGACGAGATGGTGCGCCAGGTCGACCACGCGATGCTTTCCATCGAGCGGTTCCATCCCGGCGACCTCGTCGTGATCGTCGCCGGGTCGCCGCCCGGCACCGCGGGCTCCACCAACCTCATCCGGGTGCACCGCCTGGGCGAGGAGGACATGGGCTGAGGAGGACTCGGGCTGAGGACCGGGTGTAGGAATCGCCGGTCCGCTGATCGCGGTGGTCGGTGCGCGAGAGTGGCTTCCCGGGCCCGATCACACCACCTGAGAGGATGCGGGGGTGAGCATCCCCTCCTCGCCGGCACCCGATTCGGCCGCCGCCGACAGCGTCCCCCGTGGCCAGGCTGTACTCGACGGGCTGGTGACGCTGCTCGATCTCGAACAGCTCGAGGTCAACCTGTTCCGCGGGATCAGCCCGCCGCACAGCATGCCGAGGGTGTTCGGCGGTCAAGTGGCGGCGCAGGCGCTCGTCGCTGCCGGGCGCACGGTGCCCGAGGACCGCGAGGTGCACTCGCTGCACGCCTACTTCATCCGCCCCGGTGACCCGGAGGTGCCGATCGTCTACGAGGCCGAACGGGTGCGCGACGGCCGCTCGTTCACCACCCGCCGGGTGCTCGCCGTCCAACACGGGGAGGCGATCTTCTCGCTGTCGGCGTCGTTCCAGCAACTGCAGGAGGGGCTGGAGCACACCGAGCCCCCGGACTCCGGCGTCCCGGGACCGGAAACGCTGCCCGACCTGGGTGAGCGGGTCGCCGCGGGACGCGACGACGGCTGGATGTCGCTGATCCCGCGTCCGCTTGACATCCGGTTCGTCGACGAGCCGGCCTGGTCGCAGGACCGCGAGCCGTCCGACACCCCGGTGCGGGTATGGATGCGCGCCGACGGCACCCTGCCCGACGACCGGCTGCTGCACGTCTGCCTGCTCACCTACGCCAGCGACCTGACCCTGCTCGGCTCGGTGATCGCCCGCCATGACCTGCGATCCACACCGCTGCAGATGGCCAGCCTGGACCACGCGATGTGGTTCCACCGCCCGTTCCGCGCCGACGAATGGCTGCTGTACACGTGCTACTCGCCCACGGCGTCCGGGTCGCGGGGGCTGGCGATGGGCCGGTTCACCACCCAGGACGGCAGGCTCGTGGCGAGCACCGTGCAGGAGGGTCTGGTTCGGCGGCTGCGAACCTGACTGTCGGTCTCCGTACTGCGCCGCGCCGGGTCGCCGCCGTCTCTTGTTCATCGTCCTGGGTGAATCTTTGGATTCTCGTTGCATCCGGAGGTGGCATACGTGGCTCGTCGTCCCGCTTCACTCACCGCTTCACTCACCGCCTTGCTCACCGTCTCGCTCGTCGGCGCGGCGGCGTTCGCCGGCCCGGTTCCCGCTGCCTTCGGGGAGTCCGGTGAATCCGGCGGCCCGCTGACCTTCGCCCTGCTCGGCGACACCCCGTACGGCGACGCGCAGCGGGTCCAGTTCCCCGCGCTGGTCAACAAGATCAACGCGGACCCGCGCGTGCGGATGGTGCTGCACGCCGGCGACGTCAAGAACGGGTCCTCGACCTGTGACGACGCCCGGTTCGCCGACCTCTCCGCCCTGTACGGCACGTTCCGGGATCCGTTCGTGCTGACTCCCGGCGACAACGAGTGGACCGACTGCCACCGCCCCGCCGCCGGCGGTTACCTGCCCACGGAGCGGCTGAGGGCCGTGCGCGAGGTGTTCTTCCCGGAACCGGGCCGCACAGGTGGGCGTCACCGGATGCGCGTGCAGACCCAGGCCGACGATCCCCGCCACGCCGCCTACGTCGAGAACGTCCTGTTCGAGCGCAGCCATGTGGTGTTCGCGACGGTGCACGTGGTGGGCAGCGAGAACGGGCTCGTACCGTGGAGCGGGCTCCCGGGCGGGGACCGGCCTGCCGAGCGGCTGGCCGAGTTCAACGCCCGCCGGGCCGCGGCGCTGGACTGGATCGACACGACCTTCGACCGGGCGAAGGTGTCCGGTGCGGCCGGGGTGCTGCTGATGATGCAGGCCGAGCCCGGGACGTCGCCCGGGTTCGCCGCGATCCGGGCCCGGATCGTCGAGCGGTCGGCGGCCTTCGGCGGGCCGGTGCTGCTGGTGCACGGCGACGAGCACCACTACGAGGTTGAGCGGAACTTCGCCGGGCAGCCGAACCTGACCCGCCTGGAGACCTTCGGTGACACGGCGGTGCAGTGGCTGCGGGTGACCGTCGACCCGCACGCCCCGGAGCTGTTCTCCTGGACGCCCGAGCGAGTCTGACCTCCGGCCCGGAAGGGGCGGGACGGTGGCCGTCCCGCTAGCGTCTGCGGCGTGCAGACCGACATCGCCTTCCCGGCAGGCGACACGACCCTGCCCGGTGTCCTGACCGTTCCCGACGGCGCGACCGGCCCCGTCCCGGCGCTGGTGCTGATCTACGAGGCCTTCGGGATGAACGAGGAGATGCGGCGGGTGGCGCGCGATCTCGCTGCCGAGGGCTACGCCGTGCTCATCCCGGACCTGTTCGCCCGAGGGAGGATCAAGCCGCTGTGCGTCGCGAGCGCCCTGCGCACGGCCCAGCGCGGCGAGGGCCGCGAGCTCGATGATCTCGAGTCCGCGCGCCGCTGGCTGGTCGGCCGCCCCGAGGTCGACGCCGACCGGATCGGCACCATCGGCTTCTGCCTGGGTGGCAGCTTTGCGCTGCTGCTCGCGCGGACGGGGCTGTACAAGGTCAGCGCACCGTTCTACGGCGGGAACGTCGAGCTGCCGCGGTCCTGCCCGGTGGTGGCCAGCTACGGCGGCCGCGACGCGTCCACCCGCGGCAACCCCGAGAAGCTCGCCGCCGTACTCACCGCACTCGGGGTGCCGAACGACGTCGTCAGTTATCCGGACGCCGGGCACTCGTTCTTCACGCGCGGCTCCGGGGCGCTGGGCAGGCTCGCGGCGCGCACGCCGATCCACGCCGAGTATCACGAGGCCAGCGCGGCCGACGCGCACCGCCGGATAGTGGCGTTCTTCCGCGAGCACCTCGACGCCTGAGCCCCGCACGGAGCACAGTTCCGCCAGGACCCGGCAACACGCGAGGTCATCCTGAGCTGATTCGGCCCGCCGGATCACGCCGTCATCGATCGCTCAGCGGTGGGCCGGATTCGCTGACGGCAGGCGGGGGTAGATCTACAGTTGGACTCGCCCCCGATCCCAGGAGTGCCCGATGCCCCGTTTGAGCGAACCTGTCGCGCTGCGGCTGAGCACCGGCAGTCGTCACTCTCGGGGGTGGCGAGGCAGGATGGGGGCATGAGTGATCGACCCGAACCGGTACCGGACCGCAGATGGGGGTTCCGGACGCGCGCCGTGCACGCCGGCGCCGTACCCGATGCGGCCACCGGCGCACGGGCCGTGCCGATCTACCAGTCCACGAGCTTCGTGTTCGAGAACACCACCGATGCCGCCAGCCTGTTCGCATTGCAGAAGTACGGCCTGATCTACAGCAGGATCGGGAACCCCACGGTGTCGGTGCTGGAGGAGCGGCTCGCCAGCCTCGACGGCGGCATCGGGGCCGTCGCCACCGCCAGCGGGCAGGCCGCGGAGTTTCTCACCTTTGCGAGCCTCGCAGGGGCCGGCGACCATATCGTCGCTGCGGCCGGGCTCTACGGTGGCACGATCACCCAGCTCGACGTGACGCTGCGCCGATTCGGGGTGCAGACCACCTTCGTCCCCGGGGGAGAGGCGGCGTCGTACGCCGCCGCCATCACGCCGCGC